>JBGSNW010000035.1:0-3634 GCA_041739435.1 Burkholderiaceae bacterium | reverse complement strand
GCGATCGTCAACATCGCGTCCATCCTGGGTGCCGAGTGGCCTGCCCGGCTGGAGCTGCACCGCGCGCTGGCCGCCACGCCCGGTTTTGGCGAGGGTGCGCAGTGGCTGCGCGATCACCCGGTGCCGCAGGACACCTGCTACCAGTATTTCAAGGAAGCCCTGATCGTCTGGACCCACACCCAGTCGCAAAAGATATTCATGGAGCGTGGTGTGCGCATGAACTGCGTGGCGCCGGGGCCGGTGTTCACCCCCATCCTGGGCGACTTTGTCCAGATGCTGGGCAGCGAACGGGTGGAAAAGGATGCATATCGGATGAAGCGCCCGGCCTTCAGTGACGAAGTGGCGCCCGTGATCGCCTTTCTTTGCAGCGACGCATCGCGATGGATCAGTGGTGTGAATCTGCCCGTGGATGGAGGACTGGCATCGACCTACCTCTGAACACCCCCTGCGACCGATCGCCAACGCAATATTTTCAACAGTAAAACGAGGAGAGACATCATGAAAAAATCACCGACGCACCTGCGGCGCCGTGGGCTGGCCCTGGCCTGCAGTCTGCTCTGCATGACACCGGTTCTGGCATTTGAACTGGATCAGAGCGACCCCGACACCCGGATCAGGCTGGACTTCACACCGAAATACAGCACAGCCTACCGGCTGAAGAACCCTTCTGCCGTGCTCACCTCGCCCGCGGCGCGCGGTGACGGCGGCGTGACCAACGAGAACGACGGTGACGCCAACTTCCGCAAAGGCTTCATCTCCAACCGGGTCGACTTGTTGACCGAACTCGACCTGAACAGCAAGAACTGGGGCGTTCGCCTGAGTCACGCCCTGTGGCGCGATGCCAAATACCTCGGCGACAACGACAACGACGGCACGCTGGGGGTGAGCAATCGCCCGGGCCAGCCGGTGAACGCGTTCATTCCCGCCACACGCAAGCAGCAGGGAAGTGGTGATCAAATTCTGGATGCCTTTGTGTACGCCAAGGGCACGGTGGGAAACATGCCGGGCTCCATCCGGGTCGGGAAACACGCGCTGCAGTATGGCGAAAGCCTGTTCTTCGGGCAAAACGGCATCGCTGCCGCGCAAGGGCCGGTTGATATTGCCAAGATTCTTTCGGTGCCCAATTGGCAGTTCAAGGAAGTGTTGCTGCCGGTCGAGCAGATCTCTGGCTCGCTGGAGGTGGCCGACGGCGTCACCTTGGGCGGCTACTACCAGCTCAAATGGCGACCCAGCAGGATTCCGGGTGTCGGCAGCTACTTCTCCAATCAGGACTACATCGGCGGGGGGCAGGTTTTCTTCGGGCCTCCGCTGCCGCCCGTGCTGGTCACCGACAACAGCAAGGACCAGAACCCTGGTGACGGGGGGCAGTTCGGCGGCCAGTTGCGCTGGTCGCCGTCGGGCAGCAACTTCGAGTACGGCCTTTATGCGGCACGCTACCACGACAAGACGCCCGCCGTGCCTGTGTTCGACCTGATCAACGGCAATGCCCATCAGGTTTACGCCAAGGCGATCAAGACCTTCGGGGCGAGCGTCAATTCGTCGGTCGGGCAACTCAACTGGGCACTGGAAGGCTCGTTCCGGGCCGATGCGCCACTGGCCAGCGATCCGGCGGTGCTGGGGGGCGCGCCCTTCATGCCGGCGGCCGATTGCAGCGGTTCCTCCAGCAACCCCTGTTTTGCCACCGGCAAGACAGCACACCTGAATCTCTCGGGCATTTATGTCCTGAAAAATTCAGCCCTGTGGGATGGCGGCGCGGTGTTGGCAGAGCTGGCCTGGAACCGGGTGTTGAGCGTCTCGAAGAACCCCGGCACCGTGGGCTTTGGCGGGCTCGATCCCAACACGACCCGCAGTGCGGCCGCGTTCCGCATGGTTTTCGAGCCGCAGTATTTCCAGGTGGCCCCGGGTCTTGACCTGTCGGTCCCGACCAGCTTTGGCTACAACTTTGGCGGTCGTTCATCGGCGATCGCCAACTTTGCCGGTGGCGGCAGCAAGACGGGCGACGTGAGCGTCGGCCTCAAGGGCAAGTACCGCACGACCTGGACCTTCGGCGTGAACTACACGGCATACATCGGCAAAGCCGACACGTTCACGGTGACCGATCCCCGCACGCCGACGCGGATGCTGTCGTTCGGCCAGACCTTGAAGGACCGCAACTACGTGTCGTTCAACATTTCCAACACCTTCTAAAAAGAATCTCGAGGCACAACATGATGAAAACCATGAAACTTCCAATGCTGCTGGCGTTGCTGGTGGGCGCCAACCTGCCGACCTTGGCCGCTGTCAGCGCGGCCGAGGCCGCCAAGCTGAAGTCGACCCTGACCCCCGTGGGCGCGGAAAAAGCCGGCAATGCGGCCGGCACCATTCCGGTGTGGGACGGCGGCCTGACCAAGGCTGCGCCCGGCTATCGCAACGGCGATGCCCGGCCCGACCCGTTCCCGGCCGACAAGCCGGTTCTGTCCATCAATGCAAAAAACATGGCGCAGCACGCCGCGAGCCTGACCGATGGCGTGCAGTTCCTGCTGAAGAAGTACCCCGACTTCCGCCTCGATGTCTATCCGACACGCCGCACCTCGGCGGCCCCGCAGTTTGTCTATGACAACACGTTTGCGAACGCCACCCGGGCGAAAACCGTGGAAAACGGTTACGGCGTGCAGGGCGCCTACGGCGGCATTCCCTTTCCGATCCCGAAGGACGGCTATGAAGCCATCTGGAACCACCGGCTGGCCTGGCGTGGTGGCAGCTTCTCCATGCCGGTGCGCGTGTGGGTGGTGACCTCGGACGGCAAACGGACCATGGCCTCGGGCGGCATGGAGACGGTGCGTCAGTTCTACTACGACAAGGACGGAAGCCTCGAAAAATTCGACGGCTACTACCAGCTCGGGAAATTCGTGGTGAATGCGCCGGGCTCCAAGGCGGGCGAGGCGATCCTGGCGCACGACGGCACCACTGAGGCCGCCCCCCGAAGCCTGTGGCAATACCTGGTGGGACAACGCCGCGTGCGAAAGGCCCCTTCCGTGGCGTATGACACCCCCGATTCGGTGACGTCGGGCATCGGCTTGTTTGACGAAGCCTTCAACCTGTTCGGGCCCATCGACAAGCATGAACTCAAGTTGCTGGGCAAGAAGGAAATCTACATTCCCTACAACAACAACCGCGCTGCCGCTTCCAAGGTCGAGGACCTGGTGACGCCCAACACGCTCAACCCGGCAAAGGTCCGGTGGGAGTTGCACCGGGTCTGGGTGGTCGAGGCCACGGTGGCCGCGGGCAAACGCCATGTGGTGACCAAGCGCAAGTACTACATCGACGAGGACTCGTGGCAGATCGTGCTGTTCGACGGCTGGGACGCCAAGGGCCAGCTGTGGCGCAGCAATTACTCCCTGATGTTGACGGCGCCCGACATCCCGGCCGTCACGAGCTTCGTGTTGTGGGGCGGCTATGACCTGCAGACGGGGGCCTACTACCTGAACATGGCGTCCAACGAACTGCCCAAGCAGTATGAGGTGTTGCCGCCGGTCCCGCGCTCCTTCTTCAGCTCCGAGACCCTGGCCAACGAGGGTGCTCGCTGATGGCGGATCTGTCTCCTTGCGGGGCGGCGCGGCGCCGCGCGCTGGCCGGCCTGATCGGCTGGGCGGCA
>JBGSNW010000014.1:0-7695 GCA_041739435.1 Burkholderiaceae bacterium | reverse complement strand
CGATGGCGGTGGCGTCGGTGGCCAGCCGCAGCAGGCCGTCGAAATCCGGGCTGCCGAGCGCCGTGTGGGTGCCGTGGCTCATCCACACGGGCAGGCGTTGACGCAGCGCCAGTGCCTGCGCGCAGCCGATGTGGTCGCTGTGTTCGTGGGTGATGAAGATGGCGTCAAGGTCGCTGGCGGCGAACCCGGCCCGTTGCAACCGGCGGCCCAACTCGCGCAACCCCAGGCCGCAGTCGATCAACAGCCGCGTGACCTGGTGGCCGCAGGTGGCCTCCACCACCGTGGCGTTGCCGACACTGCCACTGCCCAGGCTTTTGAATCGCAGCATGTCGCCCAAGGCGGCCGGGTTGAACGCGCAGACCGACCGAAGGCAACGCGTGTGTCAGCGGATGTCGTCGGCGATCACCTGGACGATGCGTTTGGCGTTGTCCGAGGTCTCGGGCCTGCCAAGGGTGTCCAGCACGGAAACGGTGGTGGCCTCGCCTTCGCTGCGCACCATGATGCGGTATTTGGCGGGTGTCACCGCGGGGGTGCTGCTGAACAGCTTGCTGAAGAAACCGGGTTCTTTCTGGCCCGTGGTGGGTGGCACGTAGCGAACGAAATAGGTGCCCTGGTTGCGGTCGCGGTCTTCCACGGTGAAGCCGGTGCGGTCCAGTGTCAGGCCCACGCGGCGCCAGGCGCGGTCAAAGCCCTCGTCGATCTGCACGACCGGGGTGTTGTTCACCGTGGCCACGCGTGAGATGGATTTGGGGGCGCCGCTGGCCACCAGCGCCCTGGACTGCTCGGCCGATCCACCCAGCTTGACCATCAGGCGGCGCAGGAACTCGGCTTCCAGTTCGCTGTCGGCGGGGCGGGGCTGCCAGACGGTCTGGTCCTGTTCCTTGGTGCTGTAGACCTCGATCATGCCGCGATGGGTCACATAAATTTCGGTTGTGCCGTTGGCCGTGCGCTCCAGTCGGGTACGGAAGCGATCACGTTCGCCAGTGGAGTAAAGCGCCTCCAGCACCTTGCCGATGGTATTGCGGATGATGTCCTGCGGGAGTTTGGCGCGGTTCTCGGCCCAATCGGTTTCCATGATGCCCAGGCTGGGTTCGTCCATGGTCAGCAGGAAGCCGCTGTCTTGCCAGAACTCGCGCAGTGGGCCCCAGAGCTGGTCGGCCGGGCGATTGACCACCAGCCAGCGCTGGGCGCCTGCGCGCTCGATGCGCACGTCGCCCAGGGTGTTGGCCGCGGTGGTCGAGGTGACGACGGACGTGGCCTGGCTCCCCTGGTAGCCGCTGGCCGTGACGGCGCCATTGCTGGCGGCGGTGAAGCGGCCCTCGCGGGCGAGCTGGGTCAGGTCGGGGGGAATATCGAGCGGGGGCACCTTGCCGGCACTTTTGTAGTCGATGGTCGTGGCGTCCATCATGGACGAGCAGCCGGCCAGCACCAGGGCGACGCCCAGTGCGATGGTCCGGGAAACGTTGCTTGCAATACGGTTCACGAGGGGTTCCTGGGGAGGGGCGGATGGGGGATCACAGCAGGCCGCTGGCGCGCATTGCGCCTTCGACCACGGGCTGGTGAACGGGATCGAGGGGGGTCATGGGCAGGCGCAGGGTGCCACCGCACAGGCCCAGGCGGGCCATGGCCCATTTGACGGGGATCGGGTTGGCTTCGACGAACAGGTGGCGGCTCAGCGGCAGCAGCTGCATCTGGATCTGCATGGCGCGCTGCACGTCGCCGGCCATGGCCGCCACGCACAGCTCGTGCATCAGGCGGGGAGCCACGTTGGCCACCACGCTCACGTTGCCCTGGCCACCGCACAACATGAGCGCCACGGCGGTGGCGTCGTCGCCGGAATACACCGCGAAGCCCTTGGGCACGTCGCGGATCAGCCACTGCGCGCGGTCGATGTTGCCCGTGGCTTCCTTGATGCCGACGATGCCGGGCACCTGGGCCAGGCGCAGCACGGTTTCGTGGGCCATGTCGGCCACGGTGCGCCCGGGCACGTTGTACAGCACCGTGGGCAGGTCGCCGACGGCTTCGGCGATGGCCCTGAAGTGCCGGTACTGGCCTTCCTGCGTGGGCTTGTTGTAATAGGGCACCACCTGCAACTGGCAGTCGGCCCCCACGGAACGCGCGAACCTGGCCAGTTCGATGGCCTCGGCGGTGGAGTTGGCGCCGCAGCCGGCCATGATGGGCACGGCGCGCGGGTGTTTTTTGGCCTGCTCGACCGACACGCGGATGATCTCGCAATGCTCATCGACATTGACGGTGGGCGACTCACCGGTGGTGCCCACCACACCGATGCAGTCGGTGCCTTCGGTGATGTGCCAGTCGATGAGCTTGCGCAGCGCCGGATAGTCCACGCTGCCGTCTTCGTGCATCGGTGTGGCCAGCGCCACGATGCTGCCTGTGATGGGTGTCATGTCCGCAGTTTCAAACGGTAAACGCGCATTCTAACGACGCGCTGCAAATGCCTTGTAAACCGATCGGTCCGCCGGACGCTGTCAACCCTGGCAAATGGGGGCATCCGGGTTCAAGGCAAAACGCACCACCTGCCGACCCTGTGGGGTGATGTCGTCGCGGGGCGGGCGCACGGCCGCGATGCGCTGCACGAAACGCGCGGGCGGGTCCAGAAAACCGTCTTCATACGCCACGATGCGCAGCCCCTGGCACGCGGCGAGCAGTTCACCCGGCTGCAGCAGAAAATCGGGCCGCGAGGGTTTGCCCACCGTTTCGTTGCCTGCGGCAAAGGTTTCGTACAGCAGCACGCCGCCCGGCGCCACGGCGGCCACGATGGCCGGCAGCAGCGGCCGCCACAGGTAGTTGGTGACCACCACCGCGGCAAAGCCGCGCCCGGCATAAGGCCAGGGCCCGGCTTCAATGTCGGCCAGCAGTACCTCGCCGAGTCCGGCGACCGATTCGATGGCCTGCGGCGAGCGGTCCACCCCCACCACCGGGTGCTGGCGCTGTGCGAACCAGCGCAGATGGCGGCCGTGACCACAGGCCACGTCGAGCACGCTGCCGCCCGGCGCCACCAGGTGTGACCAGCGTTGCACCCAGGCCGAGGGCGGCTCGCTGCCGTGGGGACTTGCAAGGGGCGCAGGGGCGGGTGCAATGGGCTTCATCGCGGCTTGACGTCGTCCTTGAGGGCGGCCAGCGCCAGGTTTTCCACCACGCCCGGCGCCAGCAGCTTGAGGAAGCGGGCGAGCTTACCCTTGCCGGTCATGACCACCTCGCGCTTTCGCGCCTGCATGCCGTGAAGAATGAGGCGCGCGCATTCCTCGACCGACATGGCGTCGTCCTCCCGCAGGCCGCTGACGCCCGCCGGCTGGCCGGCTGCGTTGTAGCCGCGGTGGCGGATTTGTGTGGCCACCACGCCCGGGTACGCGGTGGTCACGCTCACGCCGGGGCCCTTGAGTTCAGCGCGCAGTGCTTCAAAAAAGCCGGTCATGGCGAATTTGCTGGCGCTGTAGGCGGTGCGCCCCGGCACGCCCACCAGCCCGGCCAGCGACGACACCGCCACCACCCGGCCACGCGCGGCCTTCAGGTGGGGCAGTGCCGCGTGGGTGCACCACACGCTGCCCCAGAGATTGACGCGCATGAGGTCTTCGTACCAGGCCAGATCGGTCACCTCCTCGAACAGCGCCTGCGCCGAAACGCCGACGTTGTTGATGAGGCTGTCCAGGCGGCCGTAACACGCCATCGTGGCCGCCACCAGCGCACGGCACTGCGCGGGGTCGGACACGTTGGTGGGCACCACCAGCGTCTGGGCACCCAGCGCCTGGCATTGCTGCGCCACGGTTTCGAGCGCCGCAGCGTTGCGCGCGGCCAGCACCAGGGCCACCTGAGCGCCGTGGGTTTGTGCGAGTTGCCGCGCCATTTCGGCGCCGATGCCATCTGAGGCGCCGGTGATAACTACTACATTCATAGCAAACTATTACCTATTGACGGGGGCTAAGGCCCGATTTGACGTAAAAATCAGAAACAGGCCCAGATCTGCCCGGCCAGGGTCACCAGGAAGTCGGGCCGCAGGTACAACGAAAACACCCCCAGCAACACGGCCACCGCAGCCGCGGTGGCCATCAGTTTGCGTGCGCGCGGGGTGGTTTGTTTCATGGGGCCTCAGGCGGGTTGCGGACGGCTGCGCGCAATGGCGGCTTCCTTCACGGGCAGGTTGATCAGCCCCGCGAAGATGCCCAGCGCGATTGCGATGTACCAGACGATGTTGTAGCTGCCCGTTCGGTCGTACAGGTAGCCGCCGCCCCAGGCGCCCATGAACGAGCCAAGCTGGTGGCTGAAGAACACGAAGCCGCTGAGCATCGACAGGTGCGCCACGCCAAAAATCTGCGCCACGGTGGCATTGGTGGGTGGCACGGTGGACAACCACAGCAGGCCCATCACGCTGGCGAAGATGTACACGCTCAGCGGCGACAGCGGCGCCAGCAAAAACGCTGCAATGGCCACGCTGCGCGCAAAGTAGATGAACGACAGGATTCTGGGCTTGGACATCTTCTGCCCCAGCGTGCCCGCGATGTAGGTGCCGAACACGTTGAACAGGCCGATCAACGCCAGCGCATAGCTGGCCACCTGCGGCGACAGGCCCTTGTCCTTGAGATAGCTGGGCATGTGCACGCCAATGAACACCACCTGGAAGCCGCAGACGAAATAACCCGCCATCAGCAGCTGGAAGCTCGGGTACTTGAAGGCCTCGCGCAGCGCCTGCACGATGGTCTGCTCGCGGTGCACCACGCCGCCGTCGCCAAACCCCGGCTCGCGCAGCCAGAAGGCCAGCGGGACCATCAGCATCGCCGCGTAGCCCAGATAGACCAGCGCCTGCTGCCAGCCCGCCCAGCTGATGAGAAAACCCTCGACCGGCACCATCAGAAACTGCCCGAACGACCCCGCCGCCGCGGTGATGCCCATGGCCCACGACCGCTTGCTGGCCGGCACATTGCGCCCGATCACGCCGTACACCACGGCATAGGTGGTGCCCGCCTGCGCGATGCCGATCAGCACCCCGGCCGTCAGCGCGAACGTCAGGGGCGTGGAGGCATGCGCCATGCCAAACAGGCCGAAGGCATAAAACAGCGCGCCCGCGATGATCACGCGGAAGGCGCCAAAGCGGTCGGCCAGCATGCCGGCAAAGATGCCGGCCACGCCCCAGGCGATGTTCTGGATGGCGATGGCCAGCGCGAAGGTCTCGCGGGTCCAGTTCTGGGCCTGGGTGATGGGCTGCAGCCAGAGGCCAAAACCGTGGCGAATGCCCATGGAGAGCGTGACGACGGCCGCGCCGCAGGCCAGCACCTGCACCAGGGAAAGGGGTTTGTTGGAAGACGACATAGGCTTTTAATGTAGCGAAAACGCCCCAGGTGCGTGTGGCGTGGCCCCCGGCACGCAGCCCATCCGGATCACGAAACTGGATGAACATACAGCTTGCGGCGCCAGCGCGCTTACAATCCGCCCCCTATGGCCGTCAAACCTCCCACCGAATACGCCGAAAGCTCGATCCGTGTGCTCAAGGGGCTGGAGCCCGTCAAGCAGCGACCGGGCATGTACACCCGCACCGACAACCCGCTGCACGTGATCCAGGAAGTGCTGGACAACGCGGCCGACGAGGCGCTGGCCGGGCATGGCAAGAAGATCAAGGTCACGCTGCACACCGACGGGTCGGTCAGCGTGGACGACGACGGCCGAGGCATCCCGTTTGGCCTGCACCCCGAAGAAAAGGCCCCCGTGATCGAACTGGTGTTCACCCGGCTGCACGCGGGCGGCAAGTTCGACAAGGGCAAGGGCGGTGCCTACAGCTTTTCGGGTGGCCTGCATGGCGTGGGCGTGTCGGTGACCAACGCGCTGGCCCAGCGGCTGGAGGCCACCTCGTACCGCGAGGGCAAGGTGGCCCGGCTGGTGTTCAGCGGCGGCGACGTGACCGAGCCGCTCGTGACACGCCCCCAGGGCGAGGGCGACCGCAGGCAGGGCACTTCGGTGCGCGTCTGGCCTGACGCCAAGTACTTCGAGTCGTCGGCCCTGCCCATGGCGGAGCTGGCCCACCTGCTGCGCAGCAAGGCCGTGCTGATGCCGGGCGTCACCGTGACGCTGACCGTCGAAAAGACCCGGGAGACACAAACCTGGGCCTACAAGGGCGGCCTGCGCGACTACCTCATGCAGACGCTCAATACCGACCCGGTGATCCCGCTGTTCGAGGGCGAGGGTTTCGCCACCGACAACGACAATTTCGCCGAAGGCGAGGGTGCGCAGTGGTGCGTGGCCTTCACCGAAGACGGTGCGCCCGTGCGCGAGAGCTACGTCAATCTGATCCCCACCAGCGCTGGCGGCACCCACGAAAGTGGTCTGCGCGACGGGCTGTTCAACGCGGTCAAGGGCTTCATCGAACTGCATTCGCTGTTGCCCAAGGGCGTGAAGCTGCTGCCCGAGGACGTGTTTGCGCGCGCCAGCTATGTGCTGAGCGCCAAGGTGCTCGACCCGCAGTTTCAGGGCCAGATCAAGGAGCGCCTGAACTCGCGCGACGCGGTGCGGCTGGTGTCCAGCTTCGTGTGCCCGGCGCTGGAGCTCTGGCTCAACCAGCACGTCGAATATGGCAAAAAACTGGCCGAACTCGCCATCCGGGCCGCACAGACGCGCCAGCGGGCCGGCCAGAAGGTCGAAAAACGCAAAGGCTCGGGCGTGGCCGTGTTGCCCGGCAAGCTGACCGATTGCGAGAGCAAGGACACGACGCACAACGAGGTGTTCCTGGTCGAGGGCGATTCGGCCGGCGGCAGCGCCAAGATGGGCCGCGACAAGGAATGCCAGGCCATCCTGCCCCTGCGCGGCAAGGTGCTCAACACCTGGGAAGTCGAACGCGACCGCCTGTTCGCCAACAACGAAATCCACGACATCGCCGTGGCCATCGGCGTTGATCCGCATGGGCCGAACGACACGCCCGACCTCAATGGTTTGCGCTATGGCAAGGTCTGCATCCTGTCGGACGCCGACGTCGACGGCTCGCACATCCAGGTGCTGCTGCTCACACTGTTCTTCCGCCATTTTCCCAAGCTCATCGAGGCCGGCCACGTCTACGTGGCGCGGCCACCGCTGTTCCGCGTGGACGCACCCGCGCGCGGCAAAAAGCCGGCGTCCAAGGTCTACGCGCTGGACGAGGGCGAGCTGGTGGCCATTCTGGACAAGCTGCGCAAGGAAGGCGTGCGCGAAGGCGCCTGGACCATCAGCCGCTTCAAGGGCCTGGGCGAGATGAGCGCCGAGCAGTTGTGGGAAACCACGCTCAACCCCGACACCCGCCGCCTGCTGCCGGTGCAGCTGGGCACGCTGGACTTTGCCGGAACCGAAGCCCTGATCACCAAGCTCATGGGCAAGGGCGAGGCCGCGTCCCGGCGCGAGCTCATGGAAATCCACGGCGACGCGGTGGAAGTGGACATTTAAGGCCCAACATCCGCGGCACACCATCCATGCGCAATTTTTCAAGCTTTTTTGGCCTCAAGCCCCCGTGGATTGGTTTTTTGTTGCTATTGAGTTTGCAGCAACCCGCGTGGGCCGACGTCTGGGGCTTCATCGACGGCCAGGGCGTGGCCCGTTTTGCCACCGAGCGCGTGGACGAACGCTACGAGCTGTTTTACAAAGGCGGCGAAAGTTTTGACTCCCGCGACGGCGTGCCGGCCGAGCCCGCGCCAGGGACACCCCGCCCCGTGGCCGTGCCCA
>JBGSNW010000008.1:0-3971 GCA_041739435.1 Burkholderiaceae bacterium | reverse complement strand
CCGGCGCGGTGGCGCCCGCGCCGCTGCGCTCACACCAGTCGGTGCTGGTGGTGGACGACAGCCTGGCCGTGCGGGCGCACCTGCGCTCGCAACTGGAATTGCGTGGTTTTGTGGTGACCGATGCCGACAGCGTGCAGACCGCCATGGGCAAGGTGACGACGCAGACCTTCGACTGCGTGCTGATGGACGTGCTGATGCCCGGCGCCGACGGTTACGAAGGCTGCCGCCAGATCAAGGCCCGTCAGCGCGGCGGTCGCACCCTGCCCGTGATCATGCTGACCAGCAAGACTTCGCCGTTTGACCGCATCCGTGGCAAGATGGCCGGCTGTGATGCCTACCTGACCAAGCCGGTGGATCCCGAACAGCTCTACGAGGTGCTGACGCAGCAGCTGCAGGCCGCCCAGGCGGCGGGCGGCGCCCCGCGAACCAGTTCTTCGGGGGGTGCCAGCACGCTGGGGCTGACACGTCCTGCGTGATACTTCTGAGCGCTGCCATCGGAACACACATGCCTGGCCTGATTCTTTCCACGGTGTGGGTCAGCCGGATGGCCGGTGTGGCAGTTTGAATGGCATTGGAGCCCTGACCCATGATTCACAACATCCTGATCGTTGACGACAGTGCGACGGACCGGAATTTTCTCGAACAGCTTCTGCGCAAGGCAGGCTACGCCGTGTCGACCGCGCTCAATGGCTCGCTGGCCCTGACGCAGGTGCAGCAGAATCCGCCCGACGCCATCCTCATGGATGTCAACATGCCTGAAATGGACGGCTTCGCGGCCACGCGCAAGCTCAAGTCCGACGAAAGCACCAAGGGCATCCCGATTTTTTTCGTCACCGGCAAGAACCAGAAGGCCGACATGGCCTGGGCCTCGATGCTGGGTGCCCGTGGCTATGTGACCAAGCCGTACAGCGAGGAGCAGATTCTCGCGCTCTTCAAGGGCTGATGCATGGCTGGCGCGTTGGCAGGCGTTGCCCCCCATTTCACGTCACCCACACAGGCCCTTCTTGCCGGATTTGTATTCGAGGAGTCCGCGAGTGCGCCGCCCGCGGAAGAATCCGCGCGGCAGGAACGCCTGGGCTTTCGCCGTGGCGAGTTGGGCCTGATGGTCCGCTACGAGGAGGGCAGTGAGCTCGCGGAGTTGCCCACCGTGCACCGCCTGCCCAACAGCCCCGCCTGGTTCGTGGGCATGGTCAACCTCCACGGCCGATTGATGCCGGTGTTTGATCTGCCGCGCCTTCTGGGCACGGGCGTGTCCGCCCAGACCCGGCCGTTTCTCATGGTCCTGGGTCATGACGCATCGGCCGCGGGCGTGCTGATTGACGACCTGCCACAACGGCTGCAATGGGATGCGCACCAGGCTGTCCCGCAGGAGGGCATGTCGCCGGAAGCCGCGCAGGTTCTGGGGCAGGCGGTTGTGATCGACGAGCGCGTGTGGCTGGAACTGGAGCCGGTGCGGTTGCGTCGGCGGCTCGAAAAGCTCCTGGGAGCGGGCGCTTGACGCGCGCGGGTCGGGGTTGTGGTGGCGGGTGCCCGCGGCCGGGGGCGGGTTCCGGGGCACATCCGGTGAAACCATTCTGTTTGGGTTGGAGTTTTCAATGAAATCGTTCAGTATTTTCCGTCTCCTGGGCAAGATCAGGATCGGGCGGCGCCTGGGCCTGGGATTCGGCCTGATTCTTGTGCTCATGCTGACGCTGATCGCGCTGGTGGAATACCGCATGTCGCAGATCGAGCAGCACACCGAGGATGTGTTCAAGGAAAACGTGGGGGCACTGGGCTACCTGGAGCGCATGTCCGACTCCGTCTACATCGTGGCCAACGCGACGCGGTCGCTGTTGCTGGTGAATGTCGACGCCGAGGCCGCGGCGGCCGAGCGGGAAAAAATCGTCGGCGCGCTGGACCAGTACGATGGCGCGTTCAAGGCTGTCTCGACGCTTGCCACGTCACCCGACGTGCAGGGCATCCTGAGTGGCATGACCGAGGAACGTCGCAAATTTGGCGAAATCAGCCAGCGTGTGCTGGCTCTTTTTGACCAGAAGAACCTGAGCGAGGCGGCGACCGTTCTGGCCAAGGAGCAGATGCCCGTGGAAGATGCGTGGAAGGAGCAGATCGACACCTTTGCGTTCATGCAGCACAAGCAGTCCGACGAAGCCAAGGCCGACATCGACCGGCAGCTCGCGGCGTCCAAGAAAGTCAACATGGGCATTGGCGTGGCGCTGGTAACGCTGGCCGCCACGCTGGCTTATGTGATTGCACGAAGCATCACCTCGCCCATGGGCGAGCTGCAGCGCGCGATTCAACGGGTGCAGGACGGCGGCACGCTGGATGCGCTGGCCACCATCGAAACCCGCGACGAAATGGCCGACATGGGCGTCGCGGTGAATCTGCTGCTGCAGGAGCAGATCGCGGCGCGCGAAAAAATCGAAGCGGAGCGGCGCCAGGCCGAGGAAGAAAACGAACGCCTGAACAATTCGGTGATCGCCATCCTGCAGGCGGTGCACCAGTTGTCCCAGCGCGACCTGACGGTGCGGGTGGCGGTCACCGAGGACATCATTGGCACGGTCTCGGACTCCATCAACCAGCTCACTGACGAGACTGTCAAGGTGCTGAAGGACGTGCACCACATCGCCGGGCTGGTGGCCGACGGCTCCGGCAACGTTCGCGCGCAGGCGCAACTGGTGTCCACCACGGCCGAGGCCGAACGCAAGCGCGTGGCCCAGATGATCGATTCGCTCAACGACACCACGCAGTCCATCAACCAGGTGGCGGCCATGGTGGAGCAGTCCAACACCTCGGCCGTCCAGGCCACCCAGGTCACCGACCTCGCGCTCGACACCGTGACCGCCGCGGTCAAGGGCATGGAGGCGATCCGCGAAACCATCGCCGAGACCGAAAAACGGATCAAGCGACTGGGCGAGCGTTCGCAGGAAATCTCCGGCATCGTCAACCTCATCAACACCATCTCGGAGCGCACGCACGTGCTGGCGCTCAACGCCTCCATGCAGGCGGCGGTGGCGGGCGAGGCGGGCCGCGGGTTTGCCGTGGTGGCCGAAGAGGTGCAGCGCCTGGCCGAGAGCTCGCGCAACGCCACCCAGCAGATCGCCACGCTGGTGAACAACATCCAGATCGAAACCAACGAGACCATCAGCACCGTCAACCGCACCATCGGACAGGTGGTCCAGGGATCCGAGCAGGCCCAGAAGGCCGGTGACCAGATGCGCCGCACGCAGGCGTTCACCGCCGAACTGGTGGCCCAGATCCGGCGCATCGCCGAGGCCTCCTCGGAGCAACGCGCCAAGTCCGGCATGCTGCTGACGTCGGTGGAAATCATGGGCCAGAGCGCGGACCGCACGGCCCAGCAGATCGAAGCGCAGAACCACGAAACCGAATCGCTGCTGGCGTCGGCGCGCCGCCTGGTGGACTCCGTGAGCGTGTTCAAGCTGCCCCGGTCCGCCTGACCACCCCCTTTGTGCTCCTTCAAGCCCGCCCATGAGCCATTGACCGTGACGCTGACCGACCTGATTGAAGCGCTGGCCGCTGAAGTGGAAACCGCCCAGGAGCATCTGGCGGACGCGCTGGCGCAACTGGCGCGGCTGGATGCCGAGGACGAAGCGTTCCTGGATGCGCTGGACCAATACAGCAGCCTGAGCCAGCGCATGGGCGAGGCGGCGGACATGGCGGGTTTTTCGGGTTTGCAGACCATCTGCAACCTGGTGCTGGAAAACTCCCTGGCGCTGGCGACACTGGCCGTGAATGAACGTGGGTCGCTGGTGACGTTCCTGCGCAACTGGCCGCCGCTGATCGTGCATTACCTGCGCAACATCAGCGACCCCTCCACCGTTGCGGGGCTGATGGACCATCTGGCGACCGCGCCCTACCCGCTGGAGCCCGAGCAGTCCGATGCGCTGCTGCGAATGCTGGCCGAGCTGCCGGGTCAGCTCGACGGCGCGGGCCTGGGTGACGGCCCGCCCGCC
>JBGSNW010000002.1:0-3716 GCA_041739435.1 Burkholderiaceae bacterium | reverse complement strand
CCGTAGGCCAACTCGGCCTCGGTGCGCGCGCCTGAGCACATGCGCACCGGGGCGCCGCGCCGCGCCAGCGTTTGCGCCATGAACACCAGCGGCGTGACGCCGATGCCGCCCGCCACCAGCAGGTAAGCGGGGGCCTGCAGGTCCAGCGGAAAATGGTTTTGTGGCTCGGTCACGCGCAGCCGGTCGCCCACCGACAGCCGCCACATGGCCAATGAACCGCCACGGCCGTCGTCGAGCCGCTTGACCGCGATGCGGTAGACCAGCGGGTCGGGCGCCCCGATCAGCGAATACGAACGCGTATGGGGACGGTCACCGACCAGGATCTGCAGCTGCAGGTGTCCCCCCGGCGCGTGCGGCAGGGCGCCGCCCGAGGGGCGCAGGGTGAACTCACGCACCGTGGGTGTGACATCGCGAAACGACTCGACGACCGCTTCGGTCCAGACAAGAGCAACGGCCATGACGATTCAACTCCGCTTTCGGATCAGCCGGACCCCCGGCATCTGGTCAAGCCGCGGGCTGCTCATCACCTCGCGCAGATTGCGCTGGGCGATGCGCGAGTGCTCGCGCATGATGGATTCGGCGCGCGCGCCTTCACGCCTCTCGATCGCGTCGAGCACCTGCCAGTGCTGGTCTTGCGCCACCACGAGCATGTCCCGCGCCTGCGGTGAATTGGCCTGCGCAATGACAAACCCGGAGGGCGAGGCGAAGGGCTGGCCGGCCACGCGCTCGAGTTCGCGCGCGATCACGGCGCTGCCCGACAGTTCGCTGAGCAAGGTGTGAAAACGTTCGTTGAGCGCGACGTAATCCGAAAACGCCTCGTCATTGAGCGCGGATTGCCGCAGCACCTGGTCGATTTCGCGCAGGCACTCCCGGGCTTCGGCCAGCACCACCGGTGGCGCACCGCGCTCGGCGGCAATGCGTGCGGACAGGCCCTCCACGGTCCCGCGCAACTCGATCGCCTCGGACACATCGCGTTCGGAAAACGTACGGACGGCGTAACCCCCGTTGGGCAGCGATTCGAGCAGGCCCTCCTGCTCCAGCCGCATCAGCGCAGCACGGATCGGCGTGCGCGAAACGCCGAGTTTTTCAACAATGGACAACTCGGCAATACGCGCGCCCCCCGGCAGTTCACCGGCCAGGATCATCTCGCGCAACCGGAGTTGAGCCTTGACAGCCTGGGAAGACCCCGTCTCTTGGACGTCAGAAGCTACTGAATTAATAGCATTTGCCATGTTCACCCCACCGCCCGGATGGGGATCACCGGCGCGCCATGCTGCTCCTTGGCCACCAGCCCGTCAATCAGCCGGCGCGCCCACATCGAGCCGGCGTCAATGTTGAGGTTGTAGAAAGTGTGGTCCGGCCGTGCATCCATGGCGCGCTGCTGGGCCTCCAGCACGTGCTCGTCCTCTCGGAAGATGGTGGACACACCTTCACGCAGCTGGTGCGTCAGGCGCTGCTCACCCTGCAGGTAGTTGCGTGCAAACGCCCAGAAATACAGACAGGTGCGATCGGTCTCAGGCGTGATGGTGTTGAGCACATAACCGTTGACGCCCCGGCTGCGATCGCTGAGCTTCGGATCACCCTGATTGCCACCCGGCGGAATCGCGCCGGAGCCCGTCTCGGCCACGCCCACATCGATGTTGACCGTGCAGGGCGCTTCAAACCGGATGATCTGCCAGCGGTCGACCTTGCCGCGGTAGCCGCGAGCCTGAAATATCTGGCCCGCCCAGAACGGCGGCGGATCGATGTTTTCCATCCAACGCGTGACGGTGGCGGTGCGCTCACCGTGCGTGGCCACAAACGGCGCCTCGGCCACGGCGCGCTGCCCGATGCTGGACCCGTGCACGAAAGTCTCGTGCGTGAGGTCCATCAGGTTGTCGACCACCAGGCGGTACTCGCACTGCACGCGGATCATCTTGCCGTCACCGGCCCACTCGGGGTCGTGGTTCCAGTGCATGTCCGGGATCAACGCCGGATCGGCCTTGGCCGGATCGCCCGGCCAGATCCAGACAAAACGGTATTTCTCCGCCACCGGGTAACTGCGCACACAAGCCGAAGGATTCAGCGTGTCCTGGCTGGGCATGTGGGTACAACGCCCCTGGGCGTTGAAGACCAGGCCGTGATAGCCACACGTCACCTCGTCGCCGTCCAGCCGCCCCAGCGACAGGGGCATCAGCCGGTGCCAGCAGGCGTCTTCCAGCGCCGCCACGGCGCCGTCGGTTTTGCGATACAGCACCAGTTGCTGATTGCACACCGTGCGCGCCAGCAACGTTCGGCCAACCTCCACGTCATAGGCTGCGGCATACCAGGCATTCAGTGGGAAGGAGGAATTTGCAGTGTTCATGGATACTCATTGTATACAGTAAACCTTAAATTGCCATCAAAAATCCACTTTCGATGCCTTTTTGCCTGATTTATGTATTCAAAGCATGGTCTTCCTGATGGCCTACCATTCGGACTTGTCCACGCAATCTTTCAAGGAGACATCCCAATGAGCGCCCCCCACCTTCCCGCCCGCTACGACCATGTCGGCAGCTTTCTGCGACCACAATATTTGCTGGAAGCCCGCGAACAAAAGGCCCAGGGCGAAATCACCCCCGAGCAGCTGCGCGCAGTGGAAGACCAGGCCATCACCGAAATCGTGAAATTCCAGGAAGACGTGGGGCTGAAAAGCGTCACGGATGGCGAGTTTCGGCGCACCTATTTCCACATCGATTTCCTTGAACAGCTCGGCGGCGTGAAGGCTGACATCCCGATCACGGTGCTCAAACCCGATGGCGTCAAGGAGCTGGCACCGCCCGTGATGCGGGTGATCGACAAAGTCCGGCACGCCAGGAACATCCAGCTCGCCGACTTTCAATACCTCAAGAGCCAGGTCAGCGCAGGACACACGCCCAAGGTCACCATCCCTTCGCCCACGATGCTGCACTTCCGGGGCGGCCGTGCCGGCATCAGCCGCGAGGCCTACCCCGAACTTGACCCTGCGTTCTACGACGACGTGGCCAACGCCTATGGCGACGAACTGCGCTCGCTTGCCGCCGCAGGCTGCACCTACGTGCAGATGGACGACACCAACCTGGCGTACCTGTGCGATGAAAAAATGCGCGAGGCAGCCCGCCAGCGCGGCGACGACCCCAACGAGTTGCCACATCGCTACGCGGCCTTCATCAACAAGGTGGTGGCACAAAAACCCGCAGGCATGACACTGGCCATGCATCTGTGCCGTGGCAACTTCAAGAGCACGCACGCCGCGGCCGGCAACTACGAGCCGGTGGCCGAGGCATTGCTCAAGGAGATGGACCTGGACGCCTATTTTCTGGAATATGACGACGACCGCAGCGGCGACTTCAAGCCGCTGCGTTACCTGCCGAAGGGCAAAACCGTGGTGCTGGGGCTGGTGACCACCAAGTTTGGCGAAATGGAAAGCAAGGACGACCTCAAGCGCCGCATCGACGAGGCGGCGCGTTACGCGCCGCTGGAGCAACTGGCGCTGTCGCCCCAATGCGGATTCAGCAGCACCGTGCACGGCAACAACATTGCCGTGGAAGCCCAGCGTGCCAAGCTGCGCCTGGTGATCGAAACCGCGAAAGAGGTCTGGGCCGACGCCTGAAGGCCTGAAGATCAGGGCGGGACGATGGGCGGCCAGGCCAGCCCGTGGCCGCTGCGTCGGCTCAGCGTCTGCCGGTGCACGGCGTCCAGGGCCTGCAGCCGCTCAC
>JBGSNW010000280.1:0-3352 GCA_041739435.1 Burkholderiaceae bacterium | reverse complement strand
CTGCCATGGCGTCGAACAACACCCGGGTGCGCTGGTGCACCACACGCTGCACGGCGGCGTCGGCCGTCGGCTCGGGGATGGTCATGAGGCCACGCAAGGCCAGACGTGGCAAGGCGGCCACCGCGTGCGCCAGCGCCAGTGCTTCATCCGGGGGCACGCCAGACTTGGTGAGGCCCCCGTCCACGTTGACCTGGATACACACCTGCAGCGGCGCCAGGCCCGCAGGCCGCTGCTCGCTCAGGCGCTGCGCAATCCGAAGCCGGTCCACGGTGTGCACCCAGTCAAAATGTTCGGCCACCAGACGCGTCTTGTTGCTCTGCACGGGGCCGATGCAGTGCCATTGCGTTGTGCAGCGCAGGGGCCCCGCTGGTGGGGCTCCGACCCCGGAGGACTGGTGAGAAGCCGGCGGACGCAGGCACTCGGCTTCGTCCAGGCGAATGGCAAGGATCTTCTCCACCGCCTCCTGGATGTAGTTTTCGCCAAACTGGCGTTGTCCTGCCGCGACAGCCTCGCGCACCGCCTGTAGATCGAAAGTCTTGGAGACGGCCAGCAGGGCGACGTCTTCCACAGGGCGTCGCGCCACTGCACAGGCGTCGGCAATGCGCGCACGCACCGCTTGGAGGTTGTTGGCAATCGTCGTCATAATCAGTGTTGAGCGTATCAAACCATCGGGGACTTCGTGGACATTACCCAACTGCTGGCATTCAGCGTCAAGAACAAGGCATCCGATCTTCATCTCTCCGCAGGGCTGCCGCCGATGATCCGCGTGAACGGCGACGTGCGCCGCATCAACGTCGATCCACTGGATCACAAGATGGTGCACAGCATGGTGTACGACATCATGAACGACACCCAGCGCAAGAACTATGAAGAGTTCCTGGAGGTCGATTTCTCGTTCGAGATTGACGGCCTGGCGCGTTTTCGCGTCAACGCCTTCAACCACCAGCGCGGCGCGGGCGCGGTGTTCCGCACCATCCCGTCCAAGATACTCACACTCGAGCAGCTCAACACGCCCAAGATCTTTGGCGACCTGGCCCTCAAGCCGCGGGGGCTGGTGCTGGTGACCGGCCCCACGGGTTCGGGCAAGTCGACCACGCTGGCCGCCATGGTCAATCACCTCAACGAAACCGAATATGGTCACGTGCTGACCGTGGAAGACCCCATCGAATTCGTGCACGAGTCCAAGAAATGCCTGATCAACCAGCGCGAAGTCGGGCCCCACACACTGGGTTTTGCCAACGCGCTCAAATCCGCGCTGCGCGAAGACCCTGACGCCATCCTCGTCGGGGAAATGCGCGACCTGGAAACCATCCGCCTGGCCATGACCGCCGCGGAAACCGGCCACCTGGTGTTTGGCACGCTGCACACCTCCAGCGCGGCCAAGACCATCGACCGCATCATTGACGTCTTCCCCGCCGAGGAAAAGGAGATGGTGCGTGCGATGCTGTCGGAGTCGCTGCAGGCCGTGATCTCGCAAACCCTTTGCAAGACCAAGGACGGCCAGGGCCGCGTGGCGGCACACGAAATCATGCTCGGCACCAGCGCCATCCGCAACCTGATCCGCGAGGCCAAGGTGGCGCAGATGTATTCGTCCATTCAGACCGGCAACAGCTTTGGCATGCAGACGCTGGACCAGAACCTCACCGACCTGGTCAAGCGCAACATCATCAGCCCGGCGGAGGCGCGCAGCAAGGCCAAGATTCCCGAGAATTTCCCCGGGTGACCATGAGCTCTCCCCCGTCGCTTGCCCACTCCGTGTGGCCGCATCCCCCCTCAAGGAGGCAACACCGACGGCCCGGCAGAGCCGGTTCCGTGGTGTTTCTGGCCTGGACACCACCGCGGCCGGGTCGGACACTGGCCTCCACGCGCGCTGCGCTGCTTTAAGGAAACCTCATCATGGAACGCGACCAGGCATCGAAATTCATCAACGACCTGCTTCGGCTGATGGTCAGCCGCAACGGCAGCGACCTGTTCATCACCGGCGACTTCCCGCCGGCCATGAAGGTCGACGGGAAAATCACCAAGGTGTCGGGTCAGCCGCTGACACCGGCGCACACGCTGGCCCTGACGCGGTCGATCATGAACGACAAGCAGGCCGCCGAATACGAGCGCACCAAGGAGTGCAACTTTGCCATTTCCCCCGCGGGCATCGGGCGTTTTCGCGTCAACGCCTTCGTTCAGCAGGGCAAGATGGGGATGGTGCTGCGGGTGATCCCGGCCGTGCTGCCCACCATCGACGGGCTGGGCATGCCGCAGGTGCTCAAGGACGTGGCCCTGTCCAAGCGCGGCCTGTGCATTCTGGTGGGCGCCACCGGCTCGGGCAAATCAACCACGCTGGCGGCCATGGTCGACTGGCGCAACGAAAACTCCTACGGCCACATCATCACCATCGAAGACCCCGTGGAATTCGTCCACCCACACAAGAACTGCGTGATCACGCAGCGCGAGGTGGGCCTGGACACCGACAGCTGGGAGGCCGCCCTCAAGAACACGCTGCGCCAGGCGCCCGACGTGATCCTCATGGGCGAAATCCGCGACCGTGAAACCATGGAACACGCCGTGGCCTTCGCCGAAACCGGCCACCTGTGCCTGGCCACCCTGCACGCCAACAGTGCCAACCAGGCCCTGGACCGCATCATCAACTTCTTCCCCGAAGAACGCCGCCTGCAGTTGCTGATGGACCTGTCGCTCAATCTGCGCGGCATGATCTCGCAACGGCTCATCCCCAAACAGGACGGCAAGGGCCGCGCCGCCGCCGTGGAGGTGATGCTCAACACGCCACTGATCTCCGACCTGATCTTCAAGGGCGAAGTCTCCGAAATCAAGGAGATCATGAAAAAAAGCCGCAACCTGGGCATGCAGACCTTCGACCAGGCCCTGTTCGACGCGTTCGAGAACAACATCATCAGCTACGAAGATGCGCTGCGCAATGCCGACTCGGTCAACGATCTGCGGCTGCAGATCAAACTCAACTCGCAACGCGCCAAGACACAGGACCTGGCTTCGGGCACCGAACATTTCGCCATCGTCTGACGGCGGGCCACCGCCGGGTTGCGCCCGCCGTGGCCCCTGACGCCCTGGCCCAGGCTCGCTTCACGGTCGACCGTCTCAACCACTCCACCTTTAATTTTTTCATCACCTCCACGGAAATTCCATGAGCACCACCCACGCCAAAACCTACGAATCCACCCCCTCGCGCAAGGTCGCCTTTCTGGGCCTGGGCGTGATGGGCGGACCGATGGCCGGGCACCTGGCACTGGCCGGGCACCAGGTCACGGTCTACAACCGCAGCGCGGCCAAGGCAGCCGCGTGGGTCGCCGAGTTCAAGGGCGCGTCCGCGCCCACACCCCGC
>JBGSNW010000089.1:0-37828 GCA_041739435.1 Burkholderiaceae bacterium | reverse complement strand
GCCTGCAGGGCGCGGGCGGCGCGCACGGTCAGGTCGTCGGGTGGCAGGGTCGCGCCCTGGTCTTCGCGGGTGATCTGCCCGGTGGGCCGGATTTCGAAATGCAGGGTGTCACACCAGTCGACGAGCATGAAAGCCGACTGCAGCAAGTGATAGCCGTCCGGCCGACGGCCTGTGATGTGCAGAAATAGGTTCAGCTTGGCCGGTGCCGGGACGTCGTACAGCGCGTTCATCGGAGTTTGCAGGTGCGGGATTCAGCGGTCCAGAACGATCCGCAGATCGGCGACGGGTTCGGGCGTTGTACGGTGCGCGTTCAGGCGCCCGGCGGACACCTGGGACAAGTCCGCCTGCCAGCCGGGAACCTCGGTGGCGACACCCGCAAGCCAGTCAAACAGGGCGGGCACCGGGATATCGGTACCGGTGACGCTGCGCACCAGTTCGGCCACCGAGTCGAACGTCCAGACACTGCCCCTGGCCCGGAGAGTTGCACTGTCGGGTGACCAGCTCAGCAGCGCCAACGTGCTGCCCACGGGGGTGAAAAAAGACAACTCCCCCTGTGTTGCGTTGCCGCTGAGTTCGAATCCGGCAAAAAAAGACTGTGGCGGCGTTTCTTCAAGGTGCAGTGAAAGGCGACCGCTCCAGACTGAGAAATTTTGATGATTTTGGCCATTAGCCCCCGTCAATTGGGCGCATCCTGCTATAAAAAATGATATCGCGAAGGTGGCCGCGACGAGCCATTGACGGCGCTTCACGGTTTGACGCGCAGGCGTTTGAGGGTTTCCTGCAAGGTCTCGTTCTCGGCGTTCAGTTGCAGCCCCGCGCGCCAGATGCCGCGGGCGCGCTCTTGCTGGCCGTTGCGCCACAGCACTTCGCCCAGGTGCGCCGCGATTTCAGGATCGGGCCGCGCCGCGAAGGCGGCCTCCAGAATTTCGAGTGCGCGCGTCATGTTGCCCAGGCGAAACTCCACCCAGCCCAGACTGTCGCGGATGAATGGGTCAGCGGGAGACAGCACGAGTGCTTTCTGGATCAGCTGCTGTGCCTCGGGGAGCCGGACATTGCGATCGGCCAGTGAATAGCCCAGCGCGTTGTAGGCGTGGTGGTGTTCCGGGCGCGCCGCGATGACGCTGCGAAGCAGCTTTTCCATGTCGTCGGTGCGGCCCAGCTTTTCGGCCACCATGGCCTGGTCATACAGCAGATCGACGTCCTTGGAGTCCCTGGCGGTGGCGGCCTCGAGCAGCTCGTAGGCCGCCTGAAATTGCCGCTGATCGCGCAGCAACTGCACTTCGGCCATGAGTTTGATGCGTGCATCGCCCGCCTTGCGTTCGGGAAGTTGCTGTATCAATCGCCGGGCCTCGGCGAGTTTGCCCTGCCGCGCCAGCAAGGACGCGCGCCGGGTTTGTGTGCCGACCAGTTCCTCCGCGGTCTCGATGCGGTCGAGCCAGGCCGCGGCCGCCGTGAAATCCTTGCGTTGTTCGGCCACGCGCGAAAGCACCAGATAGGCCTGCGCCATGGCGCGATTGCGTTCTTCGCTGGGCCGCTGGGGGCGCGCCAGTTCAAGAAAGCGGGATATGGATTTTTCGGCCTGCGCCAGCTTGTTGTCCTGGGCCTGAAGGCTGCCCTGGACCAGCCAGGCGTCGGCGAAATCGGGCCATTCGGTGGTGATGCGCTGGAGCTGGACGGACGCTTCGGAGTAACGCTGGGCGTCCAGCAGCGCGCGCGCGTAGTCCATGAGAATTCCGGCGGTTGGCTTGCCGCCCAGGTATGTCCGGACCAGGGCTTCGGCCTGGGGTTGCCTGGGGCTCATGAGTGCCAGCGCCAGCCGGACCGGTGTTTCGGCCGTGGGGTCGATCTCGAGTGCGCGTCGCGCGGCGTCCAGTGCACCCTCGGCTTCATCGGCGCTCTGGCGCATCTGGCCGATGGCCGTCCAGGCGGCGGTGCCGGTGTCCACGCGCATCAGGTCGTCAACCAGCACTTGCTCGACCACCCGGGTCGCGGCGACTTTGTCGGCTGCCCGCGCATAAACGCGCGGGATGGCTGCGATGGCATCAGGCCGGTCGCGTGGCCCGGCCAGCGACAACGCGGCCTTGAGGGGGCCAGCCGAATCAGCGATGCGGTTCATCGCCACCATGATCTGCAACGCATACCGGTTGGCGTCGCGCGAGGTCGGCAAGGCTTCACGCCAGGCGGTGGCGGCTTCCAGCGCTGCGTTGCCCGAGCGGGCCTGCAGCGCGATATTGACCGCTCGCTGGTACAGCAGAGGGTCGCCGGTCTTGCGCGCGGCGTCCAGGATGAGCGAGAACCCCGCGCCGGGATCGGCGCCAATGGCGTTGAGTTCACCCAGCAGCAACTGGTAGAACAGTTCGCTGTCCAGCCCTGATTCGGTCGGGGCTGGATCGCCCGTGGCGGGTGTGTTGACCTGTGCGCTCGCGAACAGGGGGAGGGCCGCAAGCGCGAAGGCAACCCACCGGAGTAAGAACATCATCGGATGATAATAATCCAAGCTTCTTAAACCCGACGCGCTGCCCTGATTTCATGCCTGAACTGCCCGAAGTCGAAGTGACCCGCCTGAGCTTCGTCGACCGCATCGCCGGGGCCCGGGTGACCGACGTCCAGTTGGGCAAGCCCCTGCGCTGGCCCCTGGGGTGCCCGCCACAGGCATTGATCGGTGCCGTGGTGCAGGGCGTTCGGCGCCGGGGCAAATACCTCTTGATGGACCTGGACCGGGGGATCCTGCTTCTGCACCTGGGCATGTCGGGCAGCCTGAGTTTCGGCGCCAGGCGATCGCCTGCGGGGCCACATGATCATTTTGACCTCCTGACCGATCGTGGCCTGTTGCGGCTTCACGACCCGCGCCGGTTCGGGGCGGTGGTTTTTGCGACCGACGACGACGCCCCCGCCGCAAAAAAATTGCTGAGCCGCCTGGGCATGGAGCCGTTGTCGGCGGCTTTTGATCCTGGAATGTTTCACGCCGGGTTGAAGGGCCGCCGCGCACCGATCAAACAGGTGTTGCTGGCGGGCGACGTGGTGGTGGGCGTTGGTAACATTTATGCATCGGAAGCCTTGTTCATGGCGGGCATTCGCCCGACAGTCCGGGCATCGTCGATTTCCCGGCCCCGGGCAGACCGCTTGCACCAGGCCGTTCGGGATGTGCTGGCCCGCGCAGTGCAGCAAGGCGGGAGCACGCTGCGCAACTTTTCCAGTGCCGACGGACAAAGCGGATACTTTCAGCGCGAGGCCATGGTGTACGGGCGGGCAGGGGAGCCCTGCCGCGCGTGTGCCGCCGCCATCCGGCTGATCCGGCAGGGACAGAGAGCGACGTATTACTGCCCGGAGTGTCAGAAACGGTAACAAGCTTTCGCGGGCTGGCGCGGTCCAATGCTATATTGAATCCCCAATTTGGAGGCGCATGAGCAATTCGTTCACGGAACATTTTGACCAGCACGGAGCATGGCGGCGCGCGTTTGCACTGCGGCTGAAGCTGCTGGCCGAATGGTTGCGCGACCATGATCTGCTGGACGCTGCCGTGGAGGAGCGCCTTCACCGCCTCGAAGCTCAGGTCAGGGCAGACCGTGTCATGGTGGCCTTTGTTGCCGAGTTTTCCCGGGGTAAATCCGAGCTCATCAACGCGATTTTTTTTGCCGAATACGGCAGGCGCATCATGCCGGCCAGTGCCGGCCGCACCACCATGTGCCCCACCGAGCTGGGTTACGACGTGGCGGTGGCGCCCTGCCTGCGGCTGCTGCCGGTGGAAACCCGGCTTGACTCCATGTCGCTGGCGGACTGGCGCATGGCACCCGAAAAATGGACCCGCATCAACCTCGATATCGACGACCCCGACCAACTGGCACAGGCGATGGAAAAGGTCGCCGAGGTGCGCAAGGTCAGCCGCGACGAGGCCCGTGCACTGGGATTCTGGGACGACGACATCCCCGAGAACAACCCGCCTGCCGACAGCCGGGGCATGGTGGAAGTGCCGCGCTGGCGGCACGCGCTCATCAACATTCCGCATCCGCTGCTCAAACAGGGACTGGTCATTCTGGACACTCCGGGGCTCAACGCCATCGGCGCCGAGCCCGAACTCACCGTCAACCTCATTCCGCAGGCCCATGCAGTGGTCTTCATCCTGGCCGCCGATACCGGGGTGACGCGGTCCGACCTGGCCATCTGGCGCGAACACCTCATCACCGGGGGCGACACGCATGACACCCGCCTGGTCGTTCTCAACAAGATCGACACCATGTGGGATGCGCTCAGCACGCCAGAGCAGGTGCAGGCGCAGATCGAACGCCAGCGACGGACCTCGGCCGAAATTCTCGGGGTTGACGAAAATCAGGTCATCCCGGTGTCGGCCCAAAAAGGCCTGCTGGCCAAGGTGACCGAGGATGATGCCTTGTTGCAGGCAAGCTGCCTTCAGCATCTTGAGGACAAACTTGGGCTTGACATGCTGGGGCGGCGACAGCAGATCCTGCAGTCGGCGGTGACGGCCGGCATTGCCGATTTGCAGGCCGAGGCACTTCGCATCATCAATATTCGTCGCCGCGACTATTCCGAGCAAAAACTCGAACTCAAGGGCTTGAGTGGCAAGAATGCCTCGGTGATCCGTCACATGCATTCGCGCATCGAAATCGAGCAACTGGAGTTCAACACCAGTGGCGCCAAGATCCAGGCCATTCGTTCTGTCCACCTGAAGCTTTTGCGCGATGTATTCGACCTCCTGGGTTCCAAAGCCCTGAAAACCGAACTGACGGGGTTGAATCGTGTGTTGCGCCAGCCCGGCATCAAGCTGGGTGTGCGCAAGGCCTATGCCGAGACATTCGCCAAACTCCAGGAAAACCTGGAAAAAGCGACCCGTCTCAGTGGTGAAATCCAGACCATGCTGCAAGGCGCATTTCGCCAGCTCAACACCGAGCACGGCTTTTCGCTGCAGGCACCGCGCGAGCCCGACCTTGCCCGGTACCGCAAGGACCTGAAGCTCGTGGAGCGCAGTCACAGCCAGTACCTGGGCATCAGCAACACCCTGAAGCTGGCACAACCCGAGTTTGCCGACCGGCTGGTCCGCGCGCTGTCAACACGGCTTCGGGTCGTGTACGAATCCGCGTTGGGCGAAGTGGAGTTGTGGAACAAATCGGCGGCGGCCCAGCTCGATGTGCAGTTGCGCGAGCGGCGGCGCAGCTTCGGGCGCCGCATCGAAGCCATCGAGCGCATCCAGAATGCCGCCAGCGGCTTGGCCGAACGCATTTCCGAGATCGAGATGCAGGAAATCGCCCTGAAAAACATCGATGAGAAGCTGCTTGATCTGACCCATCCCCTGCTGGCCGCGGCGCTGGAGTCGCCGCAGGAACAAACCACTGTTCTGCAAACTGCATGACGGCGGCGCTCCGGGGATTTTCCGCCGGCGTGTTGCAGTGGCAGGCGCTTGAAGGCCGCAACAACCTGCCCTGGAACCAGGGGCGCGATCCCTACCGCGTCTGGCTGTCCGAGATCATGCTGCAGCAAACCCAGGTGGCAACGGTCATTTCCTATTTTGATCGTTTCATTTCGCGGTTTCCCGATGTCAAGGCCCTGGCCAACGCGCCCATCGACGACGTGATGGCCTTGTGGGCCGGGCTTGGGTATTACAGCCGTGCGCGCAACCTTCATCAATGCGCGGTGCAGGTTGTTCAACAGCACGGCGGCCGGTTTCCGGACAACGCCAAGACATTGCAGGCCTTGCCCGGGATCGGGCGCTCGACCGCAGCGGCGATCGCGGCGTTCTGTTTTGGCGAGCGTGTGGCCATTCTGGACGGCAACGTCAAACGTGTGCTGACACGTGTTGCCGGGTTCAGCAAGGACCTGTCGGTGGCGGCCCATGAAAAAGAACTGTGGGCGCTGGCCCAGGCCCTTTTGCCCGACGGCGATCCGCGGGTGAACATGCCGCGCTACACCCAGGGCCTGATGGACCTGGGGGCGACCGTGTGCGTGCCCAAGAAACCGCGGTGCGCCGAATGTCCGGCCCGCGGTTTGTGCGTGGCCCAGCGCGACGGGACCCCGCACGAATACCCGGTGCGGACCCGCAAACTGAAAAGAACCACCGAGTCGCTCTGGCTCTTGCAGGCCAGCAGCGGCAAAGGGCATTTCTGGCTGCAGCGGCGCGCTGAAACGGGCATCTGGGCGGGGCTGCACTGCCTGCCGGTGTTCAATAGCCGCGAGGCGCTTGAGGCCGCCGTGCCGCCCCAGCACCGGGTGGCGCTCCATGACGCGCCGGTGGTGACCCACGCGCTGACCCACAAGGACCTGTACCTGCACCCGGTCGAGGTGACGCTGCCGCGCATGCCAACGCTGGGGGTGGGCGCCTGGTTTGCCGCGGAGCAGCAGGTGAAGCTGGGGCTGCCGGCGCCTGTGCGCAAACTTATTGACCGGGCCGGTTCGCGTCCAGTTCCCGGTGACGTATCAGGGTGACCCATCGCGCACGGAAAACCCTGGCCAGCTCTTCGGCCAGATAAACCGAGCGATGCTGCCCCCCCGTGCAACCGATGGCAACGGTGACATAACTCCGGTGATCCCTGGCCAATGCTTCGATCCAGTGCGACAGAAACTGCTCGATGTCGCTGAACATGCGCTGCACTTCTTTTTGCGCACGTAAAAAATCGACGACCGCCGGGTCACGGCCCGTCTGGTGACGCAGAGCGTCTTCGTAGTGCGGGTTGGGGAGCATGCGCACGTCAAACATGAAGTCGGCGTCGACCGGAATCCCGCGTTTGAATGCAAACGATTCGAAAACAAGGGTCAACTGGCTGTGCGGCAGGGAAACCAGCGCCTTCACGCTGTCTTGCAACTGGGCAGGCCGCATCATGCTGGTGTCCACCACCATGGAGTTTGAGCGCAGGTCCGACAGCAGTTCGCGCTCCAGGTCGATGGCTTCGACCAAGGCGTGCCGCTCGTCGGTGGCGTTGCCGCTGGACAGTGGATGCCGTCGCCGCGTCTCGGAATAGCGGCGCACCAGCGTGTCAGTGGCCGCGTCCAGAAAAAGCAGCCGCACCAGGATGCCGTTGCGCTGCAGGGTGGCCAACTGCTCGGGCACCAGCGGCAAGGCTGCCGCGCTTCGCACATCCATGGCAATGGCCACCCGCTTGGCCTGGTGCTTCTGCTGAAGCGAGATGAAGCTCATCAGCAGCTCGGGCGGGAGGTTGTCGACGCAGTAATAGCCGGAGTCTTCCAGCGCGCGCAAGGCCACCGATTTTCCTGAGCCGGACACGCCGGTGATGAGCACCATTTCCATGCCGATGTTTCAGCCGTCCATGCCGAGCATTTCCCGGGCGTGCGCCACGGTGGCGCCCGACAGGCGCTCGCCCGCGAGCATGCGCGCGACCTCTTCCACCCGGCTCTGGCCCTGGACGGGCGTCACGGTGCTTTCGGTGTGGGTGGCCGAGCTGGACTTGGTCACGACCAGATGGTGGTCGGCACAGGCCGCCACCTGCGGCAGGTGGGTGACGGCCAGCACCTGCCGGTCCCGGCCGAGCTGCTTCATCAACTGGCCGACCCGGTCGGCCACCGCGCCGCCCACGCCGGAATCCACTTCGTCAAAAATCAGGGTCTGGGCCGCGCCCAGCTGGCTGGTGGTGACGGCAATGGCCAGGGCAATACGCGACAGCTCGCCGCCCGAGGCCACTTTGCCCACTGGGCGGGGTGGGGTGCCGCTGTGCCCGGCCACCAGGAAATGGATGTCGTCCAGCCCCGATGTCGACGGCTGGGCGGCGGGCCTGACCTCGACGTCGAATCGGCCGCCGGGCATGCCCAGGCCCTGGATGGCTTCGGTGATGGCGGCGGCGAGTTTCGGCGCCGCCTTGCCACGCGCCTTGGAAACGGCCCGCGCCTCGGTGTTGTAGCGTGCCGCCGCCGCCTTTTCAGCGGCCTCCAGGCTGGCCAGATCGGCGGCCGAATCGAGCCGCGCCAGCTCAGCTTTCCAGGACCGGTACAGGGCCGGGAGATCGGCCGGGGTGCGTTTGTAGCGCCGCGCCAGCGTCATCCAGAGGCCGATCCGGTCGTCCAGGGTCTGGAGTGCCTCGGGGTCAGGGTCGACTCTGCGCAAATAACCCTGCAGCGAGTGCGCGGCGTCTTCGGCCTGCGCCAGACTCGAACCCAGCACGTCGGACACGGCCCTGAATTCCGGATCAAGATGGGCCTGCTGGTCCAGCAGCCGACAGGCTTCGGCGAGCTGCGTGGTGGCGCCGCCTTCGTCCCCGCCCAACGCCTGCAGCGCTGCGCGTGCCGTGTCCAGCAGCGACTGGGCATTGGCAAGCCGGGCATGCCGGGTGTTGAGCGGCTCCCATTCGTCGTCGCCGGGTGCGAGTTTGTCCACTTCGCCCATCTGCCAGGCCAGGCGTTCGCGTTCACGTTGCAGCGAGTCCTGTGCGCTGCGGGCCTGGGTCAACACGTTTTCGGCCTCGCGCCATACGCTCCAGAGCGCGGCCACCTGGCGCGTGTCGACACCGGCATAGGCGTCCAGCAGCGCGCGAACCGAGGGCGGCAGCATCAGTCTTTGCCAGGCGTGTTGCCCGTGAATGTCCACCAGCTGCGCGCCAAGCTCCCGCAGTTGTGTGGCCGTGGCCGGGCTGCCATTGATCCAGGCCCGGCTTTTGCCTTGCGCATCGACCACCCGGCGCAGCAGCAGGGTGTCGGCGGCCTCAAAGCCCGCCTGGCTCAACCACGGCAGGGCCGCTTCGGGGCAATCGAATTCCGCGCTGACCTCGGCGCGCGCGGTGCCCGTGCGCACCACCAGGGCGTCGGCGCGGCTGCCCAGGGCCAGTTGCAGCGCATCGACCAAAATGGATTTGCCCGCGCCCGTCTCGCCGGTCAACACGGTGAAGCCTTCGTCCAGGTTGAGTTCGAGTTCGTGGACGATGACGAAGTCCCGCAGCACGATGCGTCGCAGCGCCATGGTCATGAACCCCCTTCGTTCCAGTGGAGTTTCTTGCGCAGCGTGTCAAAGTAGCTCCAGCCCTTGGGGTGAAGAAACCGCACGTGATGCTGCGAGCGTCGGACGGTGATCCGGTCACCGTGCAGCAGCGAGGCCACGGACTGCATGTCGAAGTTGGCGCTCGCCCCGCGTCCGGCCACCACTTCGATGGTGATTTCAGCGGCGTTGGCGATGACGATGGGCCGGTTGGACAGCGTGTGTGGCGCGATGGGCACCAGCACCCAGCCCGGAATGCTCGGATGCAGCAGCGGGCCACCCGCCGACAGCGCGTAGGCGGTGGAGCCCGTGGGGGTGGCGACGATCAGGCCGTCCGCGCGCTGGTTGGCGACAAAATGGCCGTCGATTTCCACGCGCAACTCCACCATGCCCGAGGCGGTGCCGCGATTCACCACCACGTCGTTCATGGCGAGGGCATCGAACACACACTGGCCGTCGCGAATGACGCGGCCCTGAACCAGGCTGCGGTGATCTTCCTCGTATTCACCCTCCAGCATGGGCGCCAGCGTTGTGGCGTAGGCGTCCAGCGGGATGTCGGTGACAAAACCCAGGCGGCCCTGGTTGATGCCGATCAGCGGAACACCGTCGCTGGCCAACTGCCGCCCGATGCCCAGCATGGTGCCGTCGCCCCCGACCACCAGCCCGAGGTCGCAGTGCCGCCCGATCTCGGGCACGGTCAGGGTGGGGTACTGCGTGAGGTCGGTGTGGGTTGCCGTGTCGCGCTCCAGGGTTACCCGGCAGCCGCGCGTGGCCAGAAACTGCGCGATCTCGTCCAGCGTTTGCCGGGCGCTCTGGGCGTCGGCGCTGCCCGCCGGTGCCTGGTATTTGCCGAACAGGGCGACGTGTCGAAATTTGGATGGCATTGCGAAATTACATCACTAAAATGTGCCGATGCTGGATGACCGCGCGAAGTTGTTGCTCAAAGCCCTCGTCGAGCGCTATATCGCCGACGGCCAGCCCGTTGGCTCGCGCACGCTGTCCAGAGCCTCGGGGCTCGAGCTGTCGCCCGCCACCATCCGCAACGTGATGTCCGACCTGGAAGAGCTGGGGCTGATCGCCAGCCCGCACACCTCGGCCGGGCGCATTCCCACCGCGCGCGGCTACCGGCTGTTTGTGGACACCATGCTCACCGCCCAGCGCGAACACCTGGAGGCGCCCAGCCTGGCGGCCGACCTGCCGCAGAAGGTGATTTCCAACGCCGCGCACCTGCTGTCGAGCCTGTCGCAGTTTGTGGGCGTCGTCATGGCGCCGCGGCGCACGTCCGTCTTCCGCCACATGGAGTTCCTGCGCCTGTCCGAGCGCCGCCTGCTCGTGATCATCGTCGCGCCCGACGGCGACGTGCAAAACCGCGTGATCTTCACCGACATCGACTACACCCCGTCGCAACTGATCGAGGCCGCCAATTTCCTCAACGCCCACTATTCCGGGCTGTCGATCGAGCAGGTGCGGCTCAAGCTCCAGACCGAGGTTGAATCGTTGCGCGGGGAAATCGCGGCGCTCATGCAGGCGGCCGTGGCGGCCAGCTCCGAGGCACTGGCCCAGAACCAGGGCGAGGTGGTCATCTCGGGCGAACGCAACCTCTTGTCCGTGAGCGATTTTTCAACCGACATGAGCCACCTGCGGCGCGCCTTTGAACTGTTCGAGCAAAAAACCCAGCTCATGCGCCTGCTCGACATCTCCAGCCAGGCCGAGGGCGTGCGGATCTTCATCGGCGGCGAAAGCACGGTGGTGCCCATCGAAGAACTGTCGATCGTCAGCGCGCCCTATGAGGTGGACGGCCTGGTGGTCGGCACACTGGGCGTGATCGGCCCCACGCGCATGCCCTACGACCGGATGATCCAGATCGTTGACATCACCTCCAAACTCGTCAGCAACGCCCTCAGCCACCAGAAATAACCCCAACCCCGCCCCGTACAATCGACGCGGCGGGCCGTTAGCTCAGTTGGTTAGAGCAGAGGACTCATAATCCTTTGGTCGTTGGTTCAAGTCCAACACGGCCTACCAACATCCCCCCAAAAAAAAGCCCGTTTTGCGCGCCACCGCGCGTGGTCGGCCACCCCGTGGGCGCCTTGCCGCCCCGGTACCCCCCAAAACCCGGTTTGCGGCAAATTATCAATAAAATATGCCTTTAGCCCCCGTGAAATGGTCATAGTTTGCTACTATTAATGTAGTAAACAAGGCGCCGGAGATGTGACGTGCGCCACCGGCAGTGTCGGGCGTGGTGCCGCCGGTATCGGCATCGGCATCGCCGTCGGCGTGGGGCGTGGTGGCGAAATGGGGGGGCAAGTGGCTGCTTTTCTGCGTTTGCCTCGGGCCGGGGGGCTCGCATCATCGGTGCAATGAGTGTGCGTACGCCAATCGCCCCCACTGTCCGCGGGTCTGAGAGCCCGGGCGGCGACTTGTTTGCGCGCGTGGCTTCGGAGCTGAATGACGGGCTCTGGAAGCGCAACCTGAAAACGGACGAGCTGTGGCTGTCGTCGCGTTTCATGTTGGCGCTGGGGTTTTCGGCCAATGAATATCTTCCCGAAAAAGACCTGTTCGACGAGCGCCTGCATGCGGAGGACCGGGTGGCGATGCAGGCCGCGCTGCAGCGGGCGGCGCGCACGCTGGGGCAGTGCACTTACGAGGTGCGCATCCGTACCAAGCAGGACGGGTACCGCTGGTTCCGCGGGCGGGCGCGTGCCGTTCCGGGGGCGGATGGCAAGGCGGCGATCCTGATCGGGGCGGTGTTCAACGTGCACGATGAGCGCGCCGCGACGTTTGAGCTGCAGCAGCGTCACGCCCGACTGGTCGAGGCCTTTCACGAGAAGGAGCAGGCGCTGCACAATGCGGTGCGCTCGGCCGGCGAGCGTCATACCGAGCTTGAAAAAATAGGCCACGGGCGCACCCGTTTCATCCTGGGCATGAGCCACGACTTGCGCACCTCGCTGACCAACATGATGGGCATGACGGAGCTGGCGTTGCGCAGCGCCGACCCGGAGGCGCGGCAGCGGCGCCTGGAGGTGGCGCTGGACGCGGGGCATGCGCTGCAGGCCACGCTGGACGACGTTTTTGAATATGCGCAGCTGGAGTCGGGCGTGGTCGCCTGTGATGACGCCGCCTGCGATCTGGGCGAGGTGACGGCCCAGGCCTGTCGTGCGCTGAACGAGCGCCTGAGCGGGGTGGGTGGCTGGGTGGAATATGACTTCGTGGGGCAGCATTTCACGGCCGTGACCGACGCCGCCCGTCTGGACGAGCTGCTGCGCAGGTTGTTTTCGCATGTGGTCAAGACCTGCCCGGGGCCGGCGGTTCGTTTTGCGGCGCGGGTGACCGAGGCGGCCGATCATCGGCTGGCGCTGCGGTTCGAGATCGGCTGCGCCACCGGCCTGCTCAAGGACGGGTCCGACACGGGCCTGGCGGGGCTGGACGAGCCGGTTGGCGAGTCCAACGAGGAGATCTGGGGTGAAGGGCAGGGGTTGAATCTGCCCATTGCCCGGCGCCTGGTGGAGGTGATGGGGGGCGAGATATCGCTCAGGCGCAGCGTGGGTGGGGGCACACATTTCGGCGTCCGGCTCAGCGTTGGGCGGGCCCTGCACATCGCCAGCGAAGTGCCCGGGCTGGCCCCCGACCGGTTGCCGGAATCGATCTGGGTGGTGGGCCACCCCGACAGCGACGTGAATTTGCTGGCGCGCCGGATCCGGCGGCTGGGGTTCGATCCGCTGGTGCTCGATTCGCGCAACGCCGTGGTGTCCTGCGAGGAAAAAAATGGGGCACCCTATTGGGCGGTGCTGACCGAATCCCGCGCGGGGCTGCTGATGCCCATGCCCGAACTCCGGCGCCTGCTGCCACACACCCGCTTGACGGTCAGTGCGATCACGCCACAGGGGCTTGACAACGCCGCGGCGGACGGGGTGAGCGCGTATCGGGCGCCGCTGTCGCTGCACAACCTGGTGGACCGGCTGGTCCTGAAGCGGGCGCGGGATGCCGATCATCGGCACCGCGAGGCCCACCGTCGCCGCAACATCGAGCGCGTGTTGCTGGTGGAGGACAACGCGGTCAGCCAGCTCATCATCGCCGACCTGCTGGGGCAGTTGGGACTGAAGGTTTTGCTGGCCACCAGTGGCGAAGAGAGCATCGTGCGCTGCCGCGAGCAAGCGCCCGACGTGGTGTTGATGGACATCAGCCTGCCGGGCATGGATGGGCTGGAAGCCACGCGCCAGATTCGCCAGCATCACAAAACCCAGCGCACCCGCTGCTGCCCCATCGTGGCGCTCACCGCCAGCGCGCTCGACAACAGCCGTGACATCTGGCACAAAGCGGGGCTGGACGGATTTCTGGCCAAGCCGGTGACCAAGGAAGCGCTGGCGGCTGAGTTTTCCCGCCTGGTGCAGACTGCGCACTGAATTCAGCAACCCTGAATCGATGCGGTCGCGGGCTGGCAACGTGCACTGGAGACGAATATTTTGGAGATGTCGACGTGACTTTTTCGCCCGATGCTGATGATTCAGCCGCCATGTTTGCCTTTATCGATCGCCTGCCCGAAACCATCCGGGGGCGGGTGGTGGGCCTTTACCTCACCTCGCTGGCCCGGGACGCAGGCCTGATTGCGCAGGCACTGGCTGCGAGTGACCTGGCCGCTGCCGGTGCAACGGCGCACAAACTCTGGGGCGGCGCCGCCAACCTGCAGGACCTTCACCTGACAGACCTCGCCCGCAAGATCGAGACGGCGGCGAAGGAAAGCCAGCTGGAAACCGCGCAATCGGCGGGGGCGGCACTTGCGGGCCGGGCGCAGCGCAGTGCAAGCCTGTTGCGCGCTCGCTACCCGGGTGTTGAAGCGGGCTGAGTGGGGGCAGGTTTTTGGTGGGTGCCCGCTCACCGTGCCTCAACGCGCCTGCTCGTCGTTGCAGGTGCGCGCCTACGACAGCAGGTCGTTCTTGAGCGCGTAATGGGTGAGTTCGGCGTTGTTGGACAAGGTCATCTTTTCCAGAAGACGTGCCCGGTAGACGCTGACGGTCTTGGGTGAGAGCGTGAGCTTTTCCGCGATTTCCGAAAGTTTGTAGCCCGACGCGATCAGGATCATTGTCTGGTATTCGCGATCGGACAGGCGTTCGTGGGGTTTGGAGTCGGTGGGCGCGGTCAGCGTTTCGACCAGGGCGGACGCGATCTCGGGCGTGATGTACTTGCGGCCCATGGCCACCGTGCGGACGGCCTGCAGCAGCACGCTGGTTTCCGCCGATTTGTTCACGTAACCCAACGCGCCGGCCTTGAGCGCCCGCAGGGCGTATTGGTCTTCCGGATACATGGACACAACCAGGCAACGGATGGGCGAGCCCTCGTCGGCCAGGACTTTCAGCACGTCCAGTCCGGACCGCCCGGGCAGGTTCATGTCGAGGAGCAGCACGTCGCACTCCACCTTGCGAAGAAGTTCGCGCAACTCGCCGTAGTCGCTGGCCTCGCCCACGATGCGGAAATCGGTTTCCTCGCTCAGCGTTTCCCTGAGGCCGCGCCGGATCAGCGCATGGTCGTCGAGCAAGATGATGCGGATCACTCTGACAATTCCCCAAAATTTGAAATGGCCGTCTCGTTCAGCGGCAGCGACAGCATCACCGTCGTTCGCTCGCCCACCGACGAGAGGTCGAGCAGGCCGTTGACCTTGCGCGCGCGCTCGGCAAGTCCACGCAGTCCGAACGAACCTGCCTTGCGCAGATCGGCGTCGGTGATGCCGCGGCCGTCATCGGTGACTTCCATGGACAAAAAGCCGTCGTCGTAGTGCAGGTCGACCTCGACGCGGCTGGCCCCGGCGTGTTTGGAGATGTTGGTCAGGGTTTCCTGACAGACGCGGTAGACGGTCATGGCAATGGAAGGCTTGACTTCGACCGTGTCCACGTTGGAGCGGAATCGCGCGCTGATGCCGGTTCTGTCCTGAAACTGCCGCACCTGCCATTCAATGGCGGGCACCAGGCCGGCGTCGAGGATCGGCGGATGCAGGTTGCGCATGATCCGCTGACTGGCCTCCATGGCATAACCCAGGGTTTCGAGCGCGCGCCGCACCCGGGGCTTCAGGGCGTCGTCGATGTGTTTCTCGATCAGGGAAAACTCGAACTTGAGCGCGGTCAGGGTGCCGCCCACGTCATCGTGGATCTCACGGGCGATCTCGGCACGCTCCTCGTCCACCACGGTCTGCAGATGGGCGGTCAGGTTGCTGAGCTGCTCTTCGGATTGCCGCAGCTTTTCGTCAGCAACGGCCTTGGCGCGCCGCAGGGCGGCGTTCTCCATGGCGTTGCGCAACGCCGGCCCCAACCGGGCCAGCCGACCCTTGATCAGGAAGTCGTCGGCGCCGCGTCGCATGGCTTCGACGGCGGCGTCCTCGCCAAGCGTGCCCGAAACGATGATGAAAGGCGGGGGCTTGGGCAGCGCGCGCACGGCATCCAGCGCTTCAATGCTGGAAAAGCCGGGCAGGTTGTGGTCTGAAATGACGATGTCCCACACCCGATTCTGCAACGCGGCGGCCAGTTCCGCGCCGGTCTGCACCCGCAGCGCTTCGGCGGCGATGCCCTGCGCGGCAAGCGTGGCAAGAATGACTTCGTAGTCCAGCGCCGAATCTTCAATTACCAACAAATTCACGGTCATGGGCTTGTCCTGCTGCCTGACGCTAAAGGATCGCACGGACCTACCGATAAGTTCTCAGAAGGGCAGATCTGCGTGGTTTCGTTTCCGTTCATTTCAAGTTTCAAGCCGACTGGAGTGGACAGAATCGTAACCATCTTAACCGGACTCCGAATGAATCGGCGGATCGAAGAGCTTCGTTGATTAAACCATTGGTAAACAGCCCATGAACCCCAGTCTCACTCTGCAAGGCCCAGACATGACGGCCGTCGCGCTGCAAGACGAGCTTTTGATCGCTGCTACCGATCTGGATCGTCTGAAAGATCTTCTGGACCACGCCTGCAGTCAGTTGCTCGCCGAATTTTCCACCGCGAGCGCCGAGGCTGAATACCTCAAGGCCAGCCACCCGGGCGTGGCCGAAAAAATTGCGACGGCTCTCACCTCGGCGCAGATTGCCCTGCAATTTCAGGACCTCTCAACCCAGCTGGTTGCGCACGTTCTGGGGCGCATGCACAGCGTGTGTGATGCGCTGGCCATACAGGCCATGCCGGGCGACGGATCGGACGACGTGTTGCCCAGATTCATTGAAAAGTCCTGCCCGGTTGCTCAACGTGAGATGGACGCCGGGTCCGTCGAGCTTTTTTGATCCATCTTTTTGAATCTCTCCAGGAGTTTCCCATGTTCTCGATTCTCGCCGTTGACGATTCCGCATCCATGCGGCAAATGGTTTCATTCACGCTGAAAAGCGCCGGCTACCAGGTGGTGGAAGCCGTGGATGGCCAGGATGCGCTTGAAAAAGTCTCCGACAAATCCTTCGATCTGGTGTTGACCGACCAGAACATGCCGCGCATGGACGGCCTGTCGCTGACCAAGGCGCTGCGGGGGTCCGACCGATACCGCGCCACGCCCATCCTGATTCTCACGACGGAATCAAGCGACCAGATGAAACAGGCAGGCCGGGCGGCGGGCGCCACGGGATGGCTGGTCAAGCCGTTTGATCCGAACAAGTTGATCGAAGTGATCCGCAAGGTTGTTCGCTAATTAATGTCAGTGGCAAAAACGCCAACCAGGAGTTTGTATGGGTGAAATGACATCTGAGGGTGGTCGTCTCAACGAGGGGGCTTTTGACCTCACGCAGTTTTATCAGGTCTTCTTTGAAGAGGCGGGTGAAAACCTGACCAGCATGGAAGACCTCTTGCTGGCCGTGGACGTGGACTCGCCCGATGACGAGGCGCTGAACGCCATTTTCCGGTGCGCGCACTCCATCAAGGGCGGCGCCGCCACGTTCGGCTTTCAGGACGTGGCGGACTTGACACACGTCATGGAAACCCTGCTGGACCGCCTGCGCCGTCATGAATTGACCATGACGACCTTGATGGTCGACACGCTGCTGGAGTCCGGAGATGCATTGAAGGCACTGCTGGACATCCGCCAGGGAAAGGCCGTTGACGCTGTGGACACCAGTGAGCTGGTGGCAAGCATCCGGGAGCTTTCCACGGGCACATCGCCCGCGCCCAAGCCCGCTGCGGCCGAAGCGACAACCAGCCCCGAGTCGGCGCCGGTCGCCGCGACCGTCGGCGTCAACGCTGCGGGAACTCGCACGCTGGAAGTCCGCGTGGACGCGCTGGCCGACCCGACCGTTGTTGACAGTTTCTTCGATTTGTTTCGGGAAGTGGGCGGCTTGGGCACCATCGACGCCGCGCCTGCATTGGCCGGGCAGGCCGAGTCGACGCGGCGTTTCAAGGTGGCGACGGCGGCCGCAGACAGCGACCTGCTTGATCTTTTCACTTTCCACGTGGCGCGCGAACAGGTGACGATCAGCCCGTGGAAAGACGAGTCCGTGCCGGCGGCGCCGGTTGAAGACGCGGCGTATGGGTTTTTTGTCGATCCGTCCTCGCTGCCCATCCAGGTCTCGAAGGGCACGGCGGTGGCCAAGGTTGAAAAGCCCGCCAGGACCGACAAGGCGGTCGTGACCTCGCCGGAGACGACCATCCGTGTTTCGGTCGACAAGGTGGACCAGCTGATCAATCTCATGGGCGAACTGGTGATCACCCAGGCCATGCTGGCGCAGTGCGCCAGCAATGTGGACCCGGCCGTGCACCAGGGGCTGCTGTCCGGTTTGACCGATCTGGAGCGAAACACGCGCCACTTGCAGGAATCCGTGATGTCGATCCGGATGATCCCGATGGCGGTGGTGTTCAACCGCTTCCCCCGCATGTTGCGGGACCTCGCCAGCAAGCTGTCCAAGCAGGTTGAGCTGGAGACCATTGGCGAAGCCACGGAGCTCGACAAGAGTCTGATCGAGAAGATCACCGACCCGCTGACTCACCTCGTCCGAAATTCCCTGGACCATGGCATCGAGACGCCACAGGAGCGACTGGCGGCAGGAAAACCGGCGCACGGAACCATCGTTCTGTCGGCACAGCACTCAGGCGGCTCGATCGTGATCGAAGTTCGCGATGACGGTCGTGGCCTGGACCGCAGCCGTATTCTTGCCAAAGCCAGGAGCAGCGGCCTGAATGTCAGCGACTCCATGTCGGACCAGGACGTCTGGCAACTGATCTTCGCGCCAGGGTTCTCCACGGCCGACGTCGTGACAGAGGTGTCGGGGCGCGGCGTGGGCATGGACGTGGTCAAGCGCAACATCCTGGCACTGAACGGAACGGTCGAACTGGATTCTGCCCCGGGGTATGGCACGCGCGTGTCGGTTCGCCTGCCGTTGACGCTGGCCATCATGGACGGCATGTCGATCAAGGTGGGTGAAGAGCTTTACGTCCTCCCGCTGAGTTCAGTGATCGAATCCTTCCTGTCGACCGACACGTCGATCCGCACGGTCATGGGTTCGTCGCGTGTGGTGCAGGTTCGGGATGTGTACATGCCGGTTGTTGTGCTCGAGGACGTGTTTGGCGTGCGGCCGGGGAATCTGGGCGGAAAGTCCAAGATCCTGGTGATCGTCGAGGCCGAAGGGCGTCGCATTGCACTGGAGATTGATGAACTGGTGGGACAACAACAGGTGGTGGTGAAGAACCTGGAGTCCAACTACCAGAAGGTTCCGAATATTTCCGGTGCCACCATCATGGGGGATGGTCGCGTGGCACTGATTCTGGATGTAGCGGGGTTGATCCGGTTGTCCAGCCACTGAACACATTTTTGCGCAACACAAAGGAGGGGGAATATGAGAAAAAACTATCCTGTGTCGTCCAGCGAGCACATCGTGCCTGACAACGAGATGCTGGTTTCGACGACCGACCTGAAAAGCCGGATCACCTACTGCAACCCAGCCTTCATCCGCGTCAGCGGCTACACGAAGGATGAGTTGCTGGGGCAGCCCCACAACCTGATACGCCATCCGGACATGCCGGAAGAGGCGTTCCGCGATATGTGGCAGACCATCCAGGGTGGCCTGCCGTGGTCGGGGATGGTAAAAAACCGCCGGCAAGACGGAGATTTCTATTGGGTGATGGCCAACGTGACCCCCCTGGTTGAAGCCAACAAGGCTGTCGGGTACATGTCTGTGCGCGTGAAGCCGACCCGCGATCAGGTGCAGGCCGCTGAAGCGTTGTATAAAAAAATGCGGGACGAGAAAGAGGCTGGCCGCGTCTCCACCGTGTTGAACCGGGGAAGTGTCGAACACGCGGGGCGATGGTTTGCCACGGCACGATGGATGCGCCGGACCCTGACGGATCGTGTCAGCCTGGGCATGTTTCTGGCCAGCGGCCTCGCCCTGGCAGCAGCCACCGTTGTGGGCCCATGCCGGATCGGCGGGTTGGGTGGCGGGTGTCGGCATCGCGTTGCTGGGAACACTGGGCCTGACCACTTGGGTCAAGCGGGGCATTGCCCAGCCGATGACCGTGGCCATCGCTTCCGCAAACCGGATTGCGGCAGGGGACCTGACCCAGCTCGTGGTCGCCCAACGTACCGATCAGGTAGGTTTGCTGCTGCGGGCGTTGAATCAGTTGAACGTCAATTTGCAGGCCATGGTGGCTGACGTGCGTCGAGAAGCCGAAGGTATCGATCAGGCATCGGGCGAAATTGCCGCGGCCAATCTTGATCTGTCGTCGCGGACCGAGAGCCAGGCGAGCAGTCTGGAACAAACCGCGGCGTCGATCGAGCAGATCACTGCGACGGTCAAGCTGAGCGCCGACAACTCCGGGCAAGCCCGTGCGCTGGCAGGGAACGCTTCCCAGGTGGCCGCGCGCGCGAACGAAGCGGTGGGTCAGGTGGTGCACACCATGGAAGGAATTCGGGGGTCGTCGCGAAAAATATCGGACATCATCGGTGTGATCGATGGCATCGCCTTCCAGACCAACATTCTTGCGCTGAATGCGGCCGTTGAGGCGGCACGAGCTGGAGAACAGGGGCGTGGTTTTGCGGTCGTTGCCAGTGAGGTGCGAAGCCTCGCGCAACGAAGCGCAATGGCCGCCAAGGAAATCAAGACATTGATCGGCGAGTCGGTTGATCGGGTCGAGTCGGGCACGGTGCTGGTTCAAAACGCTGGCGCGACGATGACGCAGGTGCTGGACGCCGTGCGCGACGTGGGCACCTTGATCGAAGGCATCTCCGTCGCATCGTCCGAGCAGGCGACCGGCATATTGGAGGTGAACTCGGCGGTTGCGCAACTCGATACCGTGACTCAGCAGAATGCAGCCATGGTGGAGGAGTCGGCGGCGTCCGCCCAGCAACTCAAGCACCAGGCGCAAGCCTTGACCCAGGCTGTTCAGATTTTCAAACTCACCGGCCAACCGGCCTGACTGGAACTTCCTCATGAACCCGACAGAAATGAATTCGGTGGCCGAACTGGCCCGAAGAGATATTGAATTCAGTTCCCGGGATTTCGACCGCGTGCGTGCGTTGATCCATTCAAAAGCAGGAATCAACCTCAACGCGAGCAAACAAAACATGGTGTACAGCCGACTCGCGCGACGACTCCGCGAGTCGGGTTGCGAAACGTTCACCAGTTATCTGGACCGTCTGGAGTCCAGCCCCACGGCTGAATGGCAGGAGTTCATCAACTGCCTGACCACCAACCTCACCGCATTCTTCCGGGAAGCCCATCATTTCCCGATTCTTGCCGAGAGGTTGCAGGAGATCGCGCCGCGCGCGGGCACGATCCGTATCTGGTGCTGCGCGGCATCCACCGGTGAAGAGCCCTATTCTCTTGCGATGACGGCAATGGAAGCGCTGGGATCATCGGCACGTGTTGCCATCGACGCCAGCGACATTGACACCAATGTGCTGGAGACTGCCGAAACCGGTGCATATGCGCTCGACTCGGTCAAGGCGCTGGGAGACGCGCGCGTCAGGAAATTTTTTCTCAAAGGCACGGGTCTCAACCAGGGGAAGGTCCGCGTTCGTCCCGAACTGCGAAAAATGATCCGGTTTTTCCAGCTTAACCTGCTGTCTGGAAGCTGGGGGCTGGAGCCGTACGACATCGTGTTCTGTCGCAACGTGATGATCTATTTTGACCGCCCCACGCAACGCCGGGTTCTGGAGGGACTGCATCGATCCATGAAGCCAGGAGGCTTGCTGATGGTGGGGCATTCCGAAAATTTCACCGAGCATAAAGATCTTTTCGAACTGCGTGGCAAAACCACGTATGTCCGGCTGGGGCATTGAGATGCAAGTTCTCCATGCCGAGCCCGCGAAGGTGGCATCGCCTTCATATCTGGCCGATCTCAAACGCCGTCCGCGGCGCGATCACGAGGCGTCGTTCTTTTTCTTTGATCCGGCCTTTCAGGTCAACGCCGTCAAGATCCTGCCCGGAGAATTTTTTGTTTACGATGACGACATCGAGTTGACCACGACGCTGGGCTCTTGTGTTGCTGCCTGCATCTGCGACAAAGGCGCCGGAATCGGTGGAATGAACCACTTTCTGTTGCCGGACGATCAGGATGGCACGGCCTCTGGGAGGTTTGGCGCCTTCGCCATGGAGTTGCTGATCAACGAGCTCCTCAAGCGTGGCGCGCGTCGCAATGCGCTCGAGGCGAAAATTTTTGGCGGCGGCCAGGTGATGAAAAGTTTTGTCACCATGAACGTGGGCGAGCGAAATGTGGAGTTCGTCACGAAGTTTCTGACAGCCGAGCGGATCCCGGTCCTTGCAAAAGATGTGTTGGACGTCTATCCGAGGAAGGTCTGCATGTTTCCCAGATCGGGACGGGTTCTTTGCAAGCGGCTGCCAGCCACCCACGGGAAGCTGTTCGAGTTGGAGGAATCCCGGTACCAGCGGCAGGCCAGGACCGAGGCTTCTGGCGGTGATATCGAGTTGTTCTGAGCGGCATTTGAAAAGAGTCTTCGCATGAAAACACGAGTGCTTGTGGTTGATGATTCTGCTTTGGTACGCAGCGTCATGACCGAAATCATCAACAGGACTCCGGACCTGGAAGTCGTGGGAACCGCTGGCGATCCTTACATCGCACGCGAAATGATCCGCAACCTCAATCCCGATGTTTTGACGCTGGACGTGGAAATGCCCCGAATGGACGGGCTCGAATTCCTTGACAAGTTGATGCGCCTTCGGCCCATGCCGGTCGTGATGGTCTCAACGCTCACTGAACGAGGGGCCGAGGTCACGATGCGCGCGCTGGAACTGGGTGCGGTCGATTTTGTTGCGAAGCCCAAGCTGGGTCTCAAGGAAGGGCTGGATGAAGCTGGACGTGAGATCGCCGACAAGATACGGGCGGCGTCAAAGGCCAGGATCACGCGACGCGGGGGTGCTGCCGCATTGGCCGGGCGCGACCGGCTGTCATCTGAACTCGATCCCCGTTCAAATGCGAGCGTTGGAAAGAACGCTGGCGCAACACCAAAGCCCCTGAACGTGCCCATGACGCGCTCAAGTACCGAAAAGCTTATTGCCATCGGCGCGTCGACAGGAGGAACCGAGGCAATCAAGGATGTACTGATCAAATTGCCAGGGGATTCACCGGCCGTCGTGATCACTCAGCACATGCCGGCAGGATTCACAACCAGCTTTGCCGCGCGACTGGACGGGCTGTGCAAAATCCACGTCAAGGAAGCGACCGATGGCGAGCGAGTGTTGCCTGGGCATGCCTACATTGCGCCAGGCGGCATGCATTTGCGGATTGATCGAAGCGGCGCCAACTATGTCGCGCGTCTGGACAACTCCGAGCCCGTCAACAGGCACAAACCTTCGGTGGACGTGCTGTTTCATTCGGTCGCGGTGAATGTGGGCCCGAACGCGATTGGCGTCATGCTCACCGGCATGGGTAAAGATGGCACGGTTGCCATGCGGGAGATGCGCGACGCCGGGGCACACAACATTGCCCAGGATGAAGCCAGCTGTGTCGTCTTCGGGATGCCCCGGGAGGCCATCGCGGCGGGGGCGGTTGAAGAGGTTCTGCCGCTTCAGGATATCGCCCGTCGCGTGCTGGAGTTGGTGCGCGGCGCGGGGACGACCCACCGGATCTGATTCAAGGGTTGACCGCTTCCTTCATCGGAAGGGTGCGAGGAAAGTCTGTATTGACGCCTCGAAAGGTGCGAGCATTGTTGTGGTGCTGATGGTGAGAACCGCCAAACCCGCGGTCAATGTGATGGGAAAACCCACCGCGAAAATGCTGAGCTGGGGTGCCATGCGCGAAACAAATCCCAATACCAGATTCACAAACAGCATCAAGACCGTGAACGGCAGGGCCAGCATCAATGCCAGCCGGAACACTTCAGCGCCCATCAGTTCCAGTCGAAGTCCCGCCAGGGACTCGAACGGATCGGTGGAGATCGGAAACAGTCTGAACGTGCCCACCAGCACATCGATCAGGACCAAATGAGCGTTGGCTGTCACAAAAAGCATCAGGCCCAGGGTTTGTAGCCAGGTGCCGATGGCGGTTTCAGACCGGCCGTTGGGATCAAAAAATCCGGCGAACGAGAACCCCATCTGCAGGCCAATGAACTCCCCGGCGACTTCCAGCACCGCGAAAACAAGGCGCGCTGCAAAACCCACGGCAAGGCCCACAACGATTTGCTGGACGATGACGCTCATCGCAGCACTTGAGGTCAGGGAGACGCCGGTGGGGATGTTCACCATCGGTGCGACGAGCATGGCAATCAGGGCTGCCAGAGCGACGCGTGCCCGCACCGAGAATGAGCGATGTGACAGGATTGGCGCTGCCGAAAAGAGAGCCAGAATCCGGAAAAACGGCAGAAGGAATGTGGCCAGCCAGGTGTCCAGCTGCGCTTGGGTGAAAACAATCATTGGAACTGCTGCGCGAGCGAATGTTCAGCCGACCGCGGTGGGGATCGAGGTGATCACGCGTTGCAGATACTCCGTCAGCATTGACATCATCCACGGTCCGGCGACCATCATGGCTACAACAATGGCCACGAGCTTGGGCAAAAAGGACAGTGTGGCTTCGTTGATCTGGGTCACCGCCTGAAATAGGCTCACCATCAGCCCAACGATCAGCGCGACCAACAACACCGGTGCCGCGACGATCAGCAAGAGCTCCATGGCCTGGCGCCCGAAGTTCATCACAAACTCGGGCGTCACGAGGCTCCCCCAAAACTTGCAACCAGGGATCCCATGATCAGGTTCCAGCCATCGGCGAGCACAAATAGCATCAGCTTGAACGGCAGTGCGACGAGTACCGGGGACAACATCATCATGCCCATGGACATCAGTATGCTGGCGACGATGAGGTCGATGACGATGAACGGGATGAATACCATGAAACCAATCTGGAACGCTGTCTTGAGTTCGCTGGTGACGAATGCGGGGATCAGGATTCGCATCGGAGTTTCATCCGCCCTGGACGGGGGTGGGGTGCCGGATACTTTGTAGAAAAGGGCGAGATCGGCGTCACGTGTCTGCCGCAGCATGAACGTCCGCAACGGCGTTGCCCCCCGCGTGATCGACTCTTCAAAGGATATTTTCTGCTCGCTGAAAGGCTTGTAGGCTTCGTCGTGAATCTTTTCCAGCGTCGGTCCCATCACAAAGAATGTCAGGAATAAAGCCATGCCCACCAGAACCTGATTCGGTGGCGTGGTCTGAAGGCCCAAAGCCTGCCGCAAAAGACTCAGCACAATGATGATCCGCGTGAAGCTGGTCATCAGTAGCAGTGCCGCGGGTATGAACGACAGTGCGCTGAAAATCAGCAGCGTCTGTATGGGAACGGAATACGTTGTCGCGCCACCAATCTGTTGCGCCGTGACGTTGAATGGGGCCGTCTGCGCCAACGAGATCGAAGTGGCAACGGTTATCACAACTCCGATAAGAACCTTCGCGAGAGCGGTCTTGTCGGCAATTTTCATGTTCGAGGTCTTGCGCTGTCGCATGGCGGTGTTGTTATTCTTGTGCATGATGGCCACGCACGTCTGAAAGTGCTTTTGAGAACGCCAGGCTTGACCCTTTGGCGTTGGGCAATCCCGGGTTCGGGCCGGATGGGCCGGGTTGCGAGTTTCCGAAATCCGCCAACAGAGAGATCTGATGAGGCGTGATGCCGATGGCGATCTGGCGATCGTGAATTCGGATCAAGGCCACGCGTTCTCTTTGGCCCACGGAAACCTGGGAAAGCAGCTCCAGATTCCTGGACATGCCGGTCCGGAGAATCTGAAGCTTCTTGACGAACCATAGAGCTATCGGGATCAACGCGATCACACCGATCAACATCAGGACGGACCAGGTCATGGACTGCATGGTGGACTCTGCGGTTATGCCCGGGTGAGGCGACGCATCCGTTCGGAGGTCGTCACGATGTCAGTGAGTCGGATGCCGAACTTGTCGTTCACAACGACCACTTCGCCCTGCGCGATCAGGAATCCATTGACCAGTACATCCATGGGCTCGCCCGCGAGTGCATCGAGCTCGATGACCGAACCCTGCGCCAGCTGAAGAATGTGCTTGATCGGGATTCGTGTACGTCCCAGTTCAACGGTCAGTTGTACCGGTATGTCGAGAACAAGATCGATGTCGTTCTGCCCCGAACCACCCTTGGCGGTAAGTTTGGGGAATTTATCGGCTGCCGATTGTTCGGCGGAGCCTGCTCGGTTTTCCTCGGCGGGGGTGTTCTCTGCAAGTGCGGCGGCCCATTCGTCGGCGAGCGCATCTTGCTCTTTGGCTGCTGGAGGATTTTCGAGATCTGACATGGAGTGACTCCGAGAATGGGTTACCGCGTATGCGAAGGTGCCTGCTCCAGCCCCTGCTGCGTGAGGAATTCCTTGATCTGCAGTCCATAGTGGCCGGCCACCGTGCCATAGTTGCATTCAAAAATTGGAACTCCGTCCACCTTGGCAACCAGGGTGGGAGCGAGGTCGAGTTCAATGAAGTCACCTTGTTTCAGTGCCATGAGTTCGCCGACCGTGGCTTCGCTGTGCGCGAGTTCCGCGGCCAGGGAAACCGTGGCGGACTTGATTTGTTGCGTCAGAAGATTCACCCAGCGCTTGTCTGGCTCTTGCTGGTCACCCTGAAGAGGTGAATACAGCGTTTCGCGGATGGGCTCCAGGCAGGAGTAGGGAATGCAGATGTGCATGTCCCCACCTGTTTCGCCAATTTCCACCCGAAAAGTGGCCGTTACCACGATCTCCGAAGGAGTGGCAATGTTGGCAAACTGGGTGTGCATCTCCGAGCGCGTGTATTCGAGCTCGATGGGATAGATGGTGGCCCACGCCTTTTTGTATTCCGCGGTGATGACTTCCACCAGGCGAAGGATGATTCTTTGTTCCGTGGGGGAGAATTCGCGTCCCTCGATTCGAGTCTGGTATTGACCCGTGCCACCAAACAGGTTGTCGATGACAGTGAACACGAACGTCGGGTCGCAGATGACCAACCCAGAGCCGCGCAGCGGCCGGACATGCATGACGTTGATGTTGGTGGGAACCACCACATTGCGCAGGAAGGCGCTGAATTTCTGGACCTTCACCGGACCGACAGAAATTTCAGGGCTTCGGCGCATGAAATTGAAAATGCCGATCCTGAAGTTGCGCGCAAATCGTTCGTGAACGATTTCAAGGGTCGGCATCCGTCCCCGAACAATCCGCTCCTGGCTGGAGAGGTCGTAATTTCGTACGCCTGATGCGTCAAGAACGGCTTCGGAGACCGATTGCGACTCGCCAGTGACGCCCTCGAGCAGCGCGTCAATTTCATCCTGCGACAGAAACTGATCGATTGCCATGAGGTCTATTGAACGATGAAGGTTGAGAAAAGAACTTCCTTGATCGGGTTGATCGCGGGTTTTTTCTTGAGGGATTTCGCGGCTTTATTTCCCGCAGGCGTGGCGGATTTCTCGGCGGGTGCTGCGCTGTGCCCATCAGCTTCAGGCAGCGTGGCGGGAGTGGGCTCCGCGGCACTGTCGTCAGGAATGTCAATTCCGATGGACTGGGCTGTTGCAACCTGCACCTGTCGGGCCAGCGTCTTCTTGCCGTCCAGTGTCAAGAGGTCTTCGATTTTTTTCCCTGAAATCAGCAAGAGAATCTTGTTGCGAACCACGGGTAATTGGTCCTTGACGGCGAGATCGATCTCCGGATCGTCCACCCGCAACGTGATGCCGATCTGCGCCAGCCGCATGCCACCTGGATCGTTCAGATTGACCGTGAAATTCTCAAGATTGAGGAAAATCGGTTTTTTGGATTTGTCGTGCTTTTTGGGTTCTGGCGGATGGGCGGAATCGCCTTCTGCATCCAGTTGCGCCAGTGCGGCCGCACTGCGCAAAGACATGAAATACCATGCGCCAGCGCCCGCAGCGCCCAGGACAAGCACGAGCACGATCGCAATGATCAACTTCTTTTTGGATTTCTTTGGCGGCGCAGCGGGTGCATCAGAGGACATGAGAACTCCTGTACGAGCCCTCATTGTGGTGAGTCAACACCTGAACATAAGACCGGAAAAGACCGCGATTCCTGGCTTTATCCGCAGTCTGCGCGGGTGGAAATCAGGCGTAGAGGTCGACGCCGCCGCGCGCAGAGGCCGCCATGGAGCGCAGGATCCTGCGATCCACGGTATGTCCGGCATGTGAATCGCGGTTGTTCGTGGCCTGCCAGTTGCCGGGTGTGTTGGCATGACTGTTTTCCTGGCCTGCGGGCTGTCGGTTCGACGCGTTTTCGCCGCCGACGTGTGCGTTGCCAAGGCTCAGGCCCTGCGAGGCGAGCATTTCCCCCAGCTTGGGTAGCGATTGCTCAATGGCATCCCGGGTCATTGCGTGAGTGACTGAAAATGTGACATCGGCCACCTCTTTGATCATCTGAAGATCAATCTGGATGGGTCCGAGGTCTGCCGGGTTGAGGGTGAGCGTTGCGCTCTCGATTCCGTTGCGGGCCATCATCATGACCTCGGCGCCCAGATTCTGCGTGAATTCGGGTGTGCCGGGGGCTGAATTCAATGGAATGGGTGGCGCGAGAGACATGGCCGCGGGAAGCAGCGACGCGGAAGGTGCTCCCAGCGCCATGCCCGGAGAAACCAGATCGTTGGATGCCTGCAGAGGGCTTGGGCCCAGCCTGATGGTGCGGGCGAATTGTTCGGTCCACATCGGAGCCGCGGCCGAGCCTAGGTGGGCCGGATCCAACGCCGGTTTTCCCGCGATATCCACCCGTGGCGATCGCACATCCTGTGCGAGACGGCTCGCCTGCAACGGCAAACTCTCGTCGATGCCGGCTTCGTGTCGCCCCCCGACCGTGGCGACCGATCCAGCGCCCGTGGCAATTCGTGGCGCTAGCGTATGAACCGGCAAGGCGACAACCGGACCTGACGGGTCTTTGTCTGAAGTGAGTGCGGTGTCTTCCCTGGACCTGGTGTCTTCCGGGACGGATGGTGATTTGACCTGGCTGGTTGGCGACTCGGGGTTTGCCTTCGACAAGGCTGTCCAGGCGAGTGAGCCGTCAACGGCGGCAATGTCGCCTTCCGTCGGCAAGGGGGGGGCGGCAGAACTGCTTCCATCGGTGGGGTTGGACCTGGAGGATTCGGGTGATTCCGGTGCCGGTGGGCGCGCGACGTCTGCGCTGTTCGCGTCGGTACCGGATGACCCCTGGTTGTCTGCGGCGGGTGTGTTGGGGCCCTCTTCCATGTCATTGTTTGGACGTGCGTCGGATGTTCTGGCGCGCGCGGCGACCTGAGCTTTTTGCTCATCGACTTGACGGTTCGCCTGATCCTGTTGTTGCACAGACTCCTGGAGCCGCTTTGCGAAGTTTTCCCCCGAAGCCGCAGCGGCCGAAGTGGCTTCCTCCAGCCGGTTTCGACTGATGCCCTGACCACTCTGCGCAACACGAGACGAGATTTGTGAATCGATCATGCGGCGTCTCCCGCGGTCATGCGAAAGCCAACTCGTGCGGCGAATTCATCGCTCGCGCGCTGCTCCTGAAGCGCTGCCTTGGCCCGGTGCGCCGCATTTTGCCGGGCGACCAGCGCCTCCATGGAGAGAAGTCGCTTCTGGTGCGCGATCAGGCGCTGACTGGCGGAGGCCGCGAACGCCTTTCTCTTGGACAGCTCTGTCTGCTGAACATGAATCGCGTCTTCCAGACGAGCGACAAATCCATGAAATTGAGCGAGCACATCTGCCGTCACGGCTTCGCTACGCGATGTGGGCGCATTGGCGAGGTATTCGGAACGGTAATTTGTGAGCTGATTCAACGTGGCCTGACAATCCCGAACCAGTCCATGGGCGGTTTCTTTTGCGAGTGCCGCGGTGTCGCGCGCAGCGCGAGCGTTGTCCACGAGGAATTGAAAGGAATTATTCATGGTCGTTGGTCAGAACGGGTTGAAGAAGTTTTGCCATTTCGTCGACACTGTGGCGCAGTCCGGCGCGTTGATGCATGTCCTGCTGGAGAAACGCGGCAACCTGGGGATAGAGGGCAATGGCCTGGTCTGTCAGACGATCCGACCCCGGAACGTAGGCGCCTACAGCAATCAAATCGTGGTTGCGCTGGTAACGTGAATACACATTTTTCAGCTTGCGGGCCAGTTGGATGTGCCGGGGCTCCACCACGTTTTGCATGACACGGGAGATGGATTGTTCAATGTCGATGGCCGGATAGTGCCCCTGTTCGGCCAATGCGCGCGTGAGCACAAAATGACCGTCAAGAATGGCACGGGCGTTGTCGGCGATGGGGTCTTGCTGATCGTCGCCTTCTGCCAGCACGGTATAGAAAGCCGTGATCGAGCCACCGCCGTGTACTCCGTTGCCCGCGCGTTCGACGAGCTGTGGGAGTCGTGCAAAAACGGACGGAGGGTATCCCTTGGTTGCCGGAGGCTCTCCAATGGCCAGAGCCATCTCGCGGTGAGCCATGGCATAACGTGTCAGCGAATCCATCAGCAGCAGCACATGCTGGCCCCGGTCTCGGAAGTGCTCTGCCAGCGCTGTGGCATACGATGCGCCTTGCATGCGCATGAGTGGGGGCAAATCGGCAGGTGCCGCCACGACGACCGCTCGTTTTCGCCCCTCGTCGCCCAGGATGTCCTCGACAAACTCCTTGACTTCCCGTCCGCGCTCCCCGATCAGCCCCACAACGATCACGTCGGCGCTGGTGTACTTCGCCATCATGCCCAGCAATACACTCTTCCCCACTCCCGAACCGGCGAACAGTCCAAGGCGCTGACCGCGACCCACGGTCAGCATGGAGTTGATCGCGCGCACACCAACATCCAGCGGAATGCGCACTGGTTCGCGGTCCATGGCGTTGATCGGCTCTCTGACGATGGATTCGGCCTTGGTTCCAAAAATCGGGCCTTTTCGGTCCAGGGGCTGTCCGGCCGGGTCCACCACACGACCCAGCATGGAAGTACCCATCGGCAAACGGCGCGTCCGTGTATCGCTGGCAGGCTCTGCGCTGGCGGCTCGGCCGTAGTGAATCCCCTCAAACGGGTAACGGACGGGCTCAACCTGAGCGCCCGGCGAAAGGCCGTTCAGATCGCCTGTTGGCATCAAATACTGGCGCCCTTTGGAAAAACCCACGACTTCGGCTTCGGTGATTCTGGCCCCATCGCGTACCGTGCATACGCTCCCGACCGGAAGACCCAGTCCCGTTGCTTCCATGACCAGACCCGATATCCGCGTGAGTCTTCCGCTCACCACGATGGGTTGAGAGGTCTGCAGCAACCGGTTGTGCGCAGCGAGATGGGTCGCGAGTTGGGCCGTCATGTCGCGAGGAGATCCGTCTCGGAGGCCACGCCTGGGTTTGCCCGGCGGCAAAGAGGGATCGAGGCTCATGGCAAGGGCTCCTCATCGCGTCCCAGACTCGCCATGACGGCCTGCCAGCGAGTCTCAAATGTGGCGTCAGCGACGCCGGTGTCGGCTTCCAGGCGACAACCTCCGGCTGAGATGGCCGGGTCGGGAGTCAGATGCCAACCGGCTTGTGGCGCCTGTGCTTGCAGGTGTTCCCGCAGCGCGGCTGCATCGACCGGGTTGACATGAAACTCCAGGCGCGATGCCCCTTCGCCCAGGGCCCGGAGCGCCTCGCGCGCTGCCGGGATGAGTGCATCGGGGCGACGTTGCAGTTCATCCCGCAGGACTTGCCGGGCAATGTCGATCGCCAATGACACCAGATCGCTCGCGAGCTGGGATTCAAATGATGTCAACTCTTCACGGAAGGCGGACACCAGTCGATTCAGATGCTGGGCTGCGTCCGCGATTTCGCGTGATCGAAAATCTTCAAAGGCACGTGAGCCTTCAATATAACCCTGCTCATGTCCCTGTTGAACGCCCTTGGCAAAGCCCTTCTGGCGCCCCAGTTCAAATGCGGCCCGTGCGGTTGGATTCTCCAGGTCCCGGCTCGATAGTGCAGGGCGATCTGTACCCATGTCGGTTTGGAGGAGATCGGTTAGGGCAATCCCCATCACGCTGGTGATTGTTTCGCCTGAGGTAATGCGGCTCATGGTGCAATTCAGTGCTTCAGACGAAGCTTTCTTCGCTGCCGCCACCCAGGACAATCTGTCCCTCGTCGGCCAGACGTCGAACAATTTTCAGAATTTCCTTTTGCTCGCCCTCAACCTCGGAAACCCGTACCGGGCCTCGGGATTCCAGATCTTCCTTCAGGGCTTCGGCGGCGCGTGAGCTCATGTTGGTAAAGACTTTCTCGCGCATTTCCGGCGCGGCGCCCTTGAGTGCGACAACCAGGGAATCCGCGGCCACTTCCTTGAGAACCAGCTGCAGAGCCTTGTTGTCGAGTTTGAGAAGATCATCAAACGTGAACATCTGCTCTTCGATCTTCTGCGCAAGATCCGAATCACCTTCTCGAATGGCGTCGAGAACCGCGGTCTCGTTGGATGAGCCCAGGTAGTTGAGGATCTCGGCAGCGGTTTTGGGGCCACCCAGGGCCGCCTTCTTGATGCGGTCGCCACCGGCCAGGACCTGCGAGAGAACTTCATTCAGTTCCTTCAAGGCGTTGGGCTGAATTCCGTCCAGTCGTGCAATTCTGAGTACAACGTCATTGCGTACCCGGTCGGTCAGATTGGCCAACACGCCAGATGCCTGATCGCGGTCCAGATGCACCAGAATCGAGGCAATGATCTGCGGATGTTCGTTGCGTATCAGTTCGGCGATTGACGGCGCGTCCATCCATTTCAGGCTTTCGATGCCACTGACATCCCGCCCCTGAAGAATCCGGTCGATCAGCAGCGACGCCTTGTCGTCACCCAACGCGCGCTTGAGCACGCTGCTGACGTATGCGCCGGTGTCTCCCACGAGTGAGCGCTGGCTCTCGACCGATCCTCCAAATCGGGTGAGTACGCTGTCAAAAAGTTCGTCGCTGACGGTGGTGAGCTTGGCCATTCGCTCCCCGATGCGCTGCACCTCCTTCGGACCCAGGTGCTTGAAAACCTCGGCGGCGTTCTCTTCACCGATGGCCATCAAAAGAATGGCACCGGCCTGGACGCCGTCGTCTTCGGGATTGTTGGAGCCGTTCGACATGGTTGCGGGTTCCTGAAAACGTCAGCTGGTGTGGGTCACCCACGTGCGGACCACGTTGGCAACGGTCGCGGGGTCGGACTTGGCCAGTTTGCGAACCTCTGCCAGCTGGAGTGAGCGGGCCTGTTGGGCCATTTCGACGGGAGTCAACTCCACCGGCGTGAGGGCCGTGCCGCCGTTCGGGGTTGGAAGTGAAAGTGCGTCCTGTACCGTGGCAAGAATGCCGGGGCCCTGGGCCACGGCAACCGGCTTGCGCGAAGCCCGTAACGCCGGGCGCACAAGCCCGAGGAGGATGATCATGGCCACGATCGGCAGGCCCAGCCACTGAAGCGCGCTGCGGATCAAATCCACGGTCTCAGGCTGCTTCCACAAAGGGACGGGTGTCTCTGGTGGTATGACGGGCACATTGAACGGTGCATTGACCACGTTCAGAGAGTCACCGCGATCCTTGCTGAATCCAATGGCTTCACGCACGAGCGCGTTGATCTGTTCCAGTTGTGTGGGCGGAATGGGTGTTGTTGTGACTTTCCCATTGGAGGCCGTGGTGCTGACGTGGTTGACGACCACCGCGGCGTTAAGGCGTCGGACGATTCCGCTGGCACTGCGTACAACACGAACGGTCTTGTCGACTTCGTAATTGGTGGTGGCATCCCGCCGCCCGCTGATGTTGCCAGCGGCGTTGCCACCCGCGCTCAGGGCCTGTGAGGCGCCGTTGATGGGAGCCGTGGCGTTGCCGGGAGGCTGGTTGGACAGGGTTCCCGGGACACCGCCAGTGGTGCTGCTCCCGGACTGCCCCTCCGATACCTGCTGACTCCGGATGGCGGCGGCCGCTTCACCTTGATTGGGTTTGTAGATCTCCGCCGTGGACTCGCTTTGTGTAAAGTCCACGTCGGCAGTGATCTGGGCTCGAACATTCTCGGCGCCAACAAGGGGTTCGAGAATGGCCAACACGCGTGATGCCAGATTCTGTTCGATCTGCCTCACATACTGAAGCTGCGACGCATCCAGCCCGTTGGGGGCCTCACCAGGGGGCTGAGACAGCAATGTGCCGGTTTGATCGACGACACTGACTGCCCGAGGATGGAGTTCTGGCACGCTGGACGCCACCAGGTGCACGATTCCCGCGATTTGGGTCCGGTCCAGTGTGCGGCTCCCGCGCAGGCTTATCAGGACAGATGCTGACGGCTTTTGCTGTTCTCGAAGGAATGCGGTCTGATTGGGCAACGCCAGATGAACACGAGCCGATTCAACCGAGGGCATGGCCATGATCGAGCGTGCCAGTTCACCTTCAAGTCCACGCTGGAAGTTCAAACGCTCCTGAAACTGCGTGACGCCGAATTTTTGCGATTCCATCAACTCGAAACCTACGGCACCACCCTTGGGCAAGCCCTGTGTCGCAAGCTTCAGACGCGCATCGTGGACCTTGTCCGCGGGGACCATGATGGCCCCGCCACCGTCGGTGAATTTGTGCGGAACGTTGAGCTGCGTCAGGGCGGCGATGACCGCGCCACCGTCGCGGTCACTGAGATTGGCGTAAAGAACCCGCCAGTCAGGCTGGCGACTGCCGATGACGGTTGCCACCAGAACCGCCAACAGCATGGCCGCACCGGCGCCCAGCATCAGCTTGCTGCGGGTGGGCAGCGCCGAGATGCCGGAAACCGTTTGAACGACGCCGGGATGGGACGAAGAGGAGCCTGACGGGGAGGGAGGTGCGATCTCGTTGGCCATGGATTCAATCAGAACATTCGATTCCCTGTGAATGGGGTCCATTGTTCGTTCAATCGTCAGCACACTTGAGCGGGATATGCGGGCACTTCACCAGTCTTTTTCGAACGATGCCGCGTTGCGTTGAGGCTAAAGTTTTGCCATCCGGAGCCGACGCATGAACATCAACACCGCCACGACCTTTGCCAGCCCTTTACTCGATGCCCTGCGCAAAAGTGGGGCAGGCGCGGCGTCCGGAAAATCGCCTGTTGACAAAGCGTCCTTTGGGTCGGCGTTTGACCAGGCGTTGCGAGCGGTGAGCAAAACTCAGGACGACGCCATGAAAATGACGCGCGACTTTCAACTGAACCCAGAATCCGCGAGCCTGGAAGAGACCATGATTGCGATGCAGAAATCGCAGATCGCCTTCCAGTCGGCATTGAATGTCCGCAATCGCATGGTTTCGGCCTACACCGAAATCATGAACATGCAGGTTTGACGAAACTCACCCTGCCAGGACGGGCCGAAGAAATCTGGCGCGCGGCAACCAGTCTGACAGCGCCGCGTCCACTTTTCGAAGAAACCGCTGAGCCTCGATTTGCCCGGCGTGCTCGGACACGCGGAGATAGGCTCTGCTGCGGAGGTGCCACAGATCATCGGCCGTCTGCGCAGCGTCCACAACGAAGCGAAATGCGCGGCAACGGTGATCTTGCGCATCCTTGATCGGGTCCAAGAACATGGACTTGAGTTCGTCCAGCGAGAATTGGTGCCGAGGTTGCGCCAAACCCAGCACGCAAAGCAGGCTGTGGAAAGCCGAGGTGAGATAGGCGATCATGAATGGGCTCCTTAAACCTGATAAACAGTCTTTCGGAGCTTTTGTTCCAGACTAAAGTTATTGATGCGTAGGCCGACAGCGCGAACTCGTGTAGGCAAAACGCTGACGAAAAAAATCCACCGCGAAATGGCGGTGGACTGAATGCGCGGAGGTTTTGCCCGGCAACTGGCGCGCCCACCCGGGAGGGCATCATCCTGTCATGCGGTTTCACGTTCCATCGTGGAACCAGGCGAAGCCACCCCGTTATACGTTGGAAGGCGAAGCCGTATCAGTGAACCGATCGGCTGTAGGCGGTCGCCATTTGAAGCGCGGAGTCGACGGTTGGGGTCAGAATTTCCGAAATACGCCGGATTTCAGCGTCGTTGGCCAGGATGCTGCGCAGGATGCGAAGCTTGCTCTGACGTCCGGCTTCGCCCAGCTGGTTGGCGTGCGCGATCTGTCGCAACTTGGCGATAACCAATGTGCACGAGGCTTCCAGTCGCGCGACGCGGTCCCAGTCGCCCGAACGGGCCGCCTCCAGCATGTCCTGACTGGCCACTTCCAGGGTTTCGTAGTACCGCAAAGGCGATTCAGGTTCAAACATCTGAGTCATGCCGATCCCTCAAGCCTGAAAGTGAGTGGGGCGATCCGATTTCCGGGTCGCCGGTGAAATTTCAGCCCATGCGCCGCGGAGCTCGCCCAACAGTTTGAGTGCCTCGGAAAGTGGGGCCGGGTCACTGTTCAGGTTGCCGCGCAACAGGAGGTTGAGCATGTAGTCGTACAGGCCGCGCAGGTTCTCGGACAGCGCCGGATTGTTGCCGGGCTCGATCGAGGCTTTCAGGCCCTCGTCGATGATGCGCATGGCCTTGGAGATCGTGGTTGTCTTGCTTTCGACATCCCGGGTGGCAATGGCATGCTGGGCCTGAAGAATTGCAGCGATAGCGCCGTCATACAGCAGTTGAATCAACTGGTGCGGATCGGCTTGCGAAACCGATGTGGCCACGTCGACCTGACGGTACCTTTCGGTGGGGCGGATGTGGGTTGCGAACATGATGTTTCCAGTCTCTCACCCCAATATCGACCTCGACTGCGGCGGCTTGAGTTGCCGCAAAGGCGATTTGTGGACTGGTCTTATCCGTTCGACGTGCCGAAGTTGGCGGTGACGAAACTCACCTGGGTGTTCAATCGGGTCATCTCGGTATCCAGGCGCTGGTACTGGGCCCGCAGACGTGCTTCGATCCGTGTCAGCCGGTCTTCGGCGGTGTTTTGCTGGGTCTGGTTGAGCTTCACCGATTGCTTCAGACTTTCCGTGCGCGTGGAAAGACCGGTGGTGGTGCTGGTCAGCGTGGCGGCAAATGCGGCAAAACGGACGGCAAAACCGGATGTGCTGGCATCCCCTTCCTGCCCTTTGCTGCTGAAGAGCGCGGAAAGCTGTTTGGGGTCGGCCAGCAGGGGCGCCAGGCGCGTTTCGTTGATCTTGAGCGAACCATCACGTTGCAACTCCAGGCCTGCGGCGCTCAGGCTGTTGGCGCCTTGCAGGCCGGTCACGGCGCCCTGCAGGGTGCCGCGCAGGCGCGAGATCAGCCCGACGGCGGTGGAGTCGCCCTGCAGCGCGCCATTGCCAGCGCCCGTTGGGTCGGCGCGGGTCTGGTTCTGCAGTAACGTGTTCAGGTCGTTGTACGCCTTGACAAAGTCGGTCACGTTCTTGCGCAAAGCGGCGGAATCCACGGTCACACCGACATCGACCGGGCTTGTGGTTTCGGCCTTGAGTGTCAGTGTCAACCCTTCCACTGCCGTGGTGACGGTGTTGCTGCTGCTGGTCAGGTCCAGGCCGTTGATGTTGTAGAGGGCGTCCTGCGCGGCCTGGGTTTGCACCAGGTTGCGGCCACTGCCGACGGGCAGCGTGGCGTCATAGGCCAGTCGGCCCAGCCCGGTGGGGGTGAGTACCGGATCGCCTGCACTGTCGGCTATCGTGACCTTGATGGCGCTGGCTGCGCCACTTTCGGTGGAGCGCAACACCAGACGTGCGCCGCTGTTGTCCCGCACGATGCTGGCCGACACCCCGGCCCCCGCGGCGTTGATGGCGTCGCGCACCCCGGTCAGCGATTTGTTGGCGTCGGTGATGGTGATGTCGACGGGCGCTTCCGCACCGATGGAAATCGAAATTTTCCCAGTACCAAGATCGGCCTCGTCCGACGGCGTGAACGCATTGCTGGCCAGTGAATGGGCCTGTGCGAGTTGACTCACGCTGACGCTGAAATTGCCGGTGGCCGCGCCGGTGCCCGCGGTGACCGAAACCGATGCGGGCACCGAACTGGTGGCCGTGGTTTGCGAAAAATTGCTGGGCACGGCCAACCGGTTGGCCACATCGCCCAGGTTGGAGATCTGGCTTTGCAGGGCACCAAAGGCAGAGATTTTTGTCTGGATCGTGCTGGCGCGCTGCTGCAGCAGCTGCAGCGGCCGCCGCTCAATGGCCATCAAGGAAGTGACGATGTTGTTGACGTCGAGGCCGCTCCCTACCCCTGTGCTGCTGATCATCGTCGTTTTCCTTTACGTCAGTTTTGCAACAGGGCCAAAACCTGTTGCGGCAATTGATTGGCCTGTGTCAGCATGGCGTTGCCTGCCTGCTGCAGGATCTGGGCCCGCGACAGGGCCGCGGTTTCCGCGGCAAAGTCGGTGTCCATGATCCGGGACCGGGCCGCAGTGGTGTTTTCGGCAGAAATCTGAATATTTGAAATGGCACTTTCAAACCGGCTTTGAACGGCGCCCAGTGTGGCGCGGGCGCCGTTGACGGCAGTCAGGGCCGAATCGATGGCGGTGATGGCCGCCGCGGAGTCTTCCGCTGTTGCGATGGTCAGGTTGGCGATGCCGGTTTCTGCAACGCCGGGCGTGACCGTGGGGGTGCCGTTCGTTGTCGCGGCAGTAGCGCCGGTGACG
>JBGSNW010000420.1:0-1861 GCA_041739435.1 Burkholderiaceae bacterium | reverse complement strand
CACCGTGTTCGGCTACAGCCCGCCCGAAGCCGGGCACGACACCCCCGACGCGCTGCGCCGCGCAGGCGTGGCGGCGGTGTTTTCAGAAATGGCCGACCTGGCGCGGGTGCTGGGGTGAGGGTTGGGCCAGATTTTTAAGAGAAATTGGCCTCTGGCCCCCGTGGGATGGTCATTGTTTGCTATTGATAAAGAAGCAAGCAATGTATCCAGCGGGCTGACCAAACCGCATGCTTTATCGGCCTACGCCGCGGCTATCGTGCAGTGCCACCCGCAGTCGTATGTCCGGCACCTGGTCACTTGCGCCAATACCCCGGTTGGCGGCGTTGATGGCCCACGGCGAGCACTGTCACCTCAGTTCCGGCAATTTCGTACATCACTGTGTACGGGAAGTGTTTGAGGTGGTAGCGGTGGGTTCCGTCATCGTCTTTAGGCCAGTCGGCAGCCGTTTCGGCCAAACTGTCAATCGCTTCAAACACATTGATGCGGAACGCATCCGCAGCGAGCGGGCTTCTTTCAAAGTACCAGAGGAACCCCGCACGAACATCTGCTTCCGCATCCGGAAGAACGACGACGGTGAAGCGAGTCACAGAGACCCGAGGCGCTGTTTAACTTCAGGCCAAGGCACGGCGCGCACGGCGCCAGAATGCAGTTCTTCGCGGCGCCGCTTCACTTCTTCGCGCCAGGCGTCGGAAATGCTGGCGCTGTCCGCGTCGTCAAGGCTGTCGAGCAATGCAACAGCCACAGCCGAGCGCTCGTCAGCCGGGAGTGCCAGGGCCTCATCCAAAACATGTTCCACGCGAGCGTTCATGGGTATCAGTCTAGCACTCGAGGGCTTGCCGCCAGCCCGCGTCGCTGTGTCGCCGCACGTTGCGCCGCACGAGGGCGGGCTTGCCTGTGGCATCCACGCCATGGATGGCAAAGACGTTCTTGGCGAGATCGATGCCGATGGTGACAATGGCAGCCATGAACTTCCCCTTCCACAAAAACGAGTGAGTTGATGAAAAGTTTGACCTCTCCATCGTGGCACTCCGTTGCCGTTAACCGCAAGTCTTACGGTGCGCGGCTCGCTCGGGACGGGGAAGTTTCTTTCATTCGTTAGGCCCACAAGGCAAGTGACACGCCCAACGGTCGAAGCGAACTAGGGTGACCAAACTTGGGATGTAGGTTGCTCAAATGGACAGCACACCCAGAAAATCCAGGAAGTTGCTGTTATCAAACGCTTTTTCATAGGTTACCCATAGCATGCATTGATGGTTATCCACAGCCCAGGTGACGAGGGGACTTCATAATCGGTTCATGCCACTAAAGCCTCCGCTTCATCTAGACGTGAACCATCCAGTCAAGTACTTCGCGAAGGACCACCCTGCATGGAAGCTTGCCGTCGTCATTGTTCACAGCCTTCGGTATCCGATGTACGCGGCTGCAGCAGTAGCTATGTACTGGCTTGGCAAGCACCTGGCCTAGGAATTGACCTGCTCCCGTCCAGCCATACCAGCGTAATTTCCAGGAAGTCCGTCAACCCGGAGAATGACGGACATGAAGAAGAGCAGATTCACCGAAGAACAGATCGTCGCCTTCGCCAGCGGTCCCGTCACCCCAGTCCGGTTGCCTTGCGAAACTCCCCAGGCCCCATGCCCGTCCATTGCCGAAAGGCGCGGATGAAGCTCTTTTCGTTCTGAAATCCGGCGGCCTCGGCCACCTGTTTGATGGGTTTGTGGGTGCGCTGCAGCAGTTCGATGGCGCGCTCGCGGCGCACTTCGTCCTTGAGCGCCTGCAGGGTGGCGCCTTCCTCGCGCAGCTGGCGGTGCAGCGTGCGGGTGGAGGTGGCCAGCAGGTCGGCCACGCGGGCGGCGTTGTGGGT
>JBGSNW010000366.1:0-2056 GCA_041739435.1 Burkholderiaceae bacterium | reverse complement strand
GCACGCGCACTGGGCTGCGCTGTGCAGCGAAGGCGGCGCGGCCGGGCTGTTCAGCGTGATCGTCGATCCGCGCTTCACCACCGCCCAGGTGCACGCGTTCTGCGACAGCCTCCAACTGTTCAAGATCGGCTACAGCTGGGGGGGGCCGATCAGTCTGGTGGTGCCCTACGACCTGACTTCCATGCGGTCGTCCTGGCCCGCGCACCTGGAGCGTGGCACGCTGGTGCGGTTTTCGGTCGGCCTGGAAGACGTGCACGACCTGCAGCTTGACCTGAATCAAGCCATGCAGGCCGCCTTGCGCTGACTTGGTGTTTGTCCGCAGTGGAGGTGGGCCGCTGCTCGGCTACGGTAGGGGGTTGACGCATCTCAAGCCTGTGCATGACCCACCCACCCACCCCTTCTACCGACCCTGTTGGCCACCCTGGCCTGGCCCCTTACGTGCCCCCGCCCCAGGTGGGCCCGCGCGCGCACATGGTGCCGCTGACGCTGGCCGACCCGTTTCGCTGGCTGGCGCGCGGTGCGCGTGACCTGACGGCCCACATGGGCATCGCCGTGTTTTACGGCATGTGCTTCTGGGCGATGGGGCTGACACTGGGCGCGGTGTTCCAGTACCGGCCCGAATACACCATGTCCATCGCCTCGGGCTGCCTGCTGGTGGGGCCGTTTCTGGCCATGGGGCTGTACGAGGTGTCGCGCCGCCGGGCGCTGGGCCAGCAACCCGATCTGGCCAGCTCGCTGACCTGCTGGGACGCGCACCTGCGCAGCATGGCCATGCTGGTGCTGGTGTTGATCGTGCTGGAGCTGCTGTGGGGCCGGGCGTCGCTGGTGGTGTTCGCGGTGTTTTTCAACACCGGCATGCCGTCCACCACGGGCGTGCTGCAGGCGGTCTTCAATCCCGAGAATTTCGAATTTGTGGCCGTGTACCTGGCCGTGGGCGGCGTGTTTGCCGGCCTGGTGTACGCCACGGCCGTGGTGTCGATCCCGATGATCCTGGACCGCGACACCGACGCCATCACCGCCGGCATCACCAGCATCCGCGTGGTGGCCACGCACACCGGGGTGATGCTGTTGTGGGGGGTGCTGATCACCGCGCTGGTGGTGGTGGCGCTGCTGCCCTGGGCCATGGGGCTGATCCTAATCGGCCCGCTGCTGGGGCATGCCAGCTGGCACGCCTACCGGGGCACTGTGCGTTGGGAGGAGGCGCCGGGTAACCCCGCCGTTGGTCCCGCCCCGTCGGGCACGGCGTGAGCGGCAGCGGGGTCGGTGTGGCCCAACCAGGGGTCGCGGGTGTCACAATGGAGCCCTGTGATTTTCTACTGGCGCCCAAGCTGGTAAAGTGATCGCATCAACCGAAAGCAGACATTGGCTACACCGAACTACGGATACGAGAAACGCCAGAAGGAACTGGCCAAAAAGAAAAAGAAGGAAGAAAAGCTCAAGGCCAAGGCCGAGCGCAAGCTCGGTGCGCCTGACGACGGCACGAGCCCCGCGCCCGACGATGCCGATGACGCACCGCAGCCCGACACGCCCGCGCAACCCTGAATCAGGCTGCTTCCTGCACCATTTTCAAGGCCAATTCGGCCATGGCCCCCGCCGAACGGTCTTGGGGCGCTATTGTTTTTGAGTCGTCAAACTTCTGGAAATTGCGCCGGGTCGAACCCGCATAACCCGGATCGTAGTGCTGCGTGAGCAGCTCGCGCACCACCGGCTCGAACTGCCCGGCCCGGGCGCGGGTCTTCCACGATTCGACCACCGCCTTGCCGCGCAACTCGGCCAGCGCATCCAGCCGCGAGCAAAACAGCTCGGCGTCGCGGATGAACAGGTCGTAGTCTTCCAGCAGCAGCGCCACGCGTTCGTCGTCCGGCAATTCAAGCCGCAGGCAGTCGCTGGCGCGCATGGCGTCGATCAGGGCCGCGGGCACCGTCAGGTTGCCGACCTTCTTGCTTTCGCTTTCCACAAACACCGGTCGGGCCGGGTCCAGGGTGCGCAGGGCGTCCCAGACCAGCGTGTCGAAGCGCTTTTGTGTGGGCTGGGGCTGGTCGGGCAGCAGGCCCAG
>JBGSNW010000328.1:0-3549 GCA_041739435.1 Burkholderiaceae bacterium | reverse complement strand
GCAGCTCAAACTGCTCACCCGGCGCAACGATCCCGCGCCCGGCCAGACCTGGGGGCAGGACACGGCCACGGTGCTGGCCAGTGCCCATGACGACGCCCGTGCGCGCCGTCTGCAAAATGTGCTGAAGGCCTTGCTGCGGCGTTGATCGCCGCGGGTCCGGGCAGGGCTGGGCGGGTTGTGGCCCGTCCCCGCCTTCAGAAAATTTTCATCTGACCGTCGCATCATTCCTCCAGGTTCAACGCTAGGAGGTTTTGATGGCCCATTTGATTCGTTCCACGCTGCTGGGGTTGGTGGCCGCCGCGGCTGTGGCGGGCATGACAGGTCCGGCGCAAGCCGGCGACACCACCCCCGACGCCCAACTGGCGTACTGGCAATCGCAGGCGGGCGTTGCGCCCAATGCCGACCGCGGCAGGCAGTTCTTCACGAGCCGGCACGGTGCCGAATGGAGCTGTGCGTCCTGTCATGGCGCGCAGCCCACCGGCAAGGGCTCCCACGCTTCCACCGGCAAGGTCATCGACCCCATGGCACCCGCTTTCAACCCGGGGCGCTTCACCCTCACGGCCAAGGTGGACCGCTGGTTCAGGCGCAACTGCAAGGATGTGCTGGGCCGTGAATGCGCCGCAGGCGAGAAGGCCGACGTGCTGGCTTATCTGATGAGCCTGAAGTGAGCCATTGACCTTTCCCTTTTGACGGAGGTTTCATGAACATTCGATCCACATGCCTTGGAGTGACGCTGGCGGCCCTGCTCGTTTCGCCATTGGCGCGCGCCGACGGCAACCTGATGCCGCGCAACGTGCCACCGCTGTATTCGCAGGAATGTTCGTCCTGCCACGTGGCTTACCCGCCGGGCCTGCTGCCGGCTGCGTCGTGGCAGCGCATCATGGGTGGCCTGGACCGCCATTTCGGCACCGACGCGTCGCTGGACGCGCCCACGGCCCAGAAAATCGGCGCCTGGCTTCAGGCCAATGCCGGCACCTACAAACGGGTGCGCGAAGAGCCGCCACAGGACCGCATCACCCAGTCGACCTGGTTCGCGCGCAAGCACCGCGAGGTGGCACCCGCGGTGTACAAGCGCGCCAGCATCAAGAGCGCCGCCAATTGCGCGGCGTGCCATGGCGGGGCCGAGCAGGGCGATTTTGACGACGACCGCGTGAGGGTTCCGCAATGAACACTTCGGCCAACCCTGCAACAAAAATCATGGTGTGGGACGCCCCGGTGCGGGTGTTCCATTGGCTGATGGTGCTGAGCTTCACCGGCGCCTACCTCACGGCCGAATCCGAACGCTGGCGCCTGGTGCATGTGACGTTGGGCTACACGCTGGGCGGGCTGGTGGCGTTTCGCATCCTGTGGGGCCTCATGGGCACACGGTATGCGCGATTTTCCAGCTTTGTGCGCGGCCCCCAGGCGGTGATGGCGTATCTGCGCTCGATGTTCACGCGGCCCCAGCACCATCTGGGGCACAACCCGGCGGGCGCGGTGGCGATCGTGTTGCTGCTGCTGTCGAGCGTGGCCGTGGTGGCTTCCGGGTGGGCCCTCTACAACGACATCGGTGGCGAGTGGCTGGAAGAACTGCACGAGGGCGCCGGCAACTTCATGCTGGTGGTGGTGCTGGTGCATGTGGCGGGCGTTTTGGTGGCCAGCCGCCTGCACCACGAAAATCTGGTGCGGGCCATGGTCACCGGGCAAAAGCTCGGCAGTCCTGGTGACAGCATCGCCCGGGCCTGGCGCTGGCTGGCGGTGCTGATGGTGGTGGCTGTGGCCGGCTTCTGGTGGCTCGAATGGCAGGGTGCACCCGGAGCAGGTCAGGGCGCAGGCGTGTCGACCTCCGCGATGAGGGGCACGGGGTTGGCACCGGAGCGATCAGGCAAGGCGGACTCCCAGCGGCGCAAGCACGACCGTGATGACGACTGACGCCCTACACACATAATGGACCCGCTCGGCCCGTATGGGCGGAGCCTGGGGCCGGGAGTTCTGGAATGCGCATCTTGCTGGTGGAAGACGACGAATTGCTGGGTTCGGGCATCAAGGCCGGCCTGGCCCAGAACGGTTTTGTGGTGGACTGGGTGCGCGATGGCGTGGCGGCCGAGCGTGAATTGGTCACTGGCGTGTATGCGGCGGCCGTGCTGGACCTGGGGCTGCCCCGCCAGGATGGCATGGAGACGCTGAAGGCCGCCCGTGCGCAAAAGGTCACCACCCCCGTGCTGGTGCTCACGGCGCGCGAGGCCGTGCCCGACCGCATCCGCGGCCTGGACGCCGGCGCCGACGACTACCTGGTCAAACCGGTGGACCTGCATGAACTTGCCGCGCGCTTGCGGGCGCTGGTGCGGCGTGCCCATGGCCAGGCCGACAACCGGCTGCAGGCCGGCCCGGTGGTGCTGGACCCGCAGGGGCACCAGGTCTGGATGGACGGCCAGCCGGTGGCGTTGTCCAGCCGTGAATACGCGTTGCTGCACGCCCTCATGCTGAACGCGGGTCGGGTGTTGAGCCGCCAGCAACTGGAACAGCACCTGTACCAATGGGGGACCGAAGTGGCCAGCAACACAGTCGAAGTGCACATCTACAACCTGCGCCGCAAGCTCCATCCGGGCGTGATCGAGACGGTGCGTGGCGTGGGCTACGTGCTGCGCAACGGGGACGCGGCGTGACCCGGCCCGCCGATCTTGCACCCGCACCGCCCTGGTCGCTGCAGGCGCGGGTGCTGGCCACGGTTCTGGGGCTGGTGACCGGCGTCTGGCTGGTGGCGGTAGTGGCGACGTGGATCGACACCCGGCACGAGCTCAACGAACTGATGGACGGCCATCTGGCGCAGGCGGCGTCGTTCTTTGCAATGCAGTCGCTGGACGCGCTGGACGGCGACGATTTTCCGCCTGCGCCGATATTGCACAAGAACCAGCCGCGGGTCGCGTTCCAGGTCTGGCATGAAGGGCGCCTGGTGGTGCGCTCGGTCAATGCGCCGCAGGTGCCGCTGGGTGACCGGGTGTCGCGAAGAACACAGGTGCGCGAGGTGGAAGGCCAGACCTGGCGTGTGATGGGCACAGTGGGCAAGGAGAGTGATGTCGTTATTTACATCGGCGAGCACGAATCCGCCCGGCGCGACGTGCTGATGGCCAGTCTGCGGGGTGTCCTGTGGCCTTTTGCCCTGGCGCTGCCGCTGCTCGCCTTGGGGGTGTGGGGGGCCGTGCGCGGGTCGATGCGTCCGTTGCGGGATCTGGGGGCGGTTGTTGCCGTGCGGCGCCCCGAGACGCTGGACCCCTTGCCGCTGGACGCGGCGCCGCCGGACGTCCGCCGGCGCGTCAGCCGACCGGTCAGAACTTCGGATCGAAGCGAGGCCCCTCTCCCTCCGGCACACTGATCACCGGCGTGAAGGTCCGCCCCGCTTCCCAGGCCTCGACGGCGTCCGACCACTGCTGCGCCATATGCCGTCGCTGCATTTCGAACTCCGCCTTGTTGTAGACGCCTCGCGAAGATCGCTCTTCGTGAGCGAGCCCTTTCTCGATCCAGTCCGAGTTGAAGCCCATCTCGTGCAGCAGGGTCGAGGCCGTCCGCCGC
>JBGSNW010000322.1:0-5791 GCA_041739435.1 Burkholderiaceae bacterium | reverse complement strand
GCGTGTGTGGCGTCGGCAATGACCCGGACCGACAACGTGGCCCCCGCCGGGCTGTGCCGGATGGCGTTGTGCAGCAGGTTACGCGCGAGTTCGCGCAGCATCCACGCGTGCGCACGCACCGGCGCGGGCGTGGTGTCGATGCCGAAGTCCAGGTCCTGGTCGGCGATCAGGGGCGACAGGTCCACCACGACCGAGCGCACCACGGCGGCCAGGTCCATCACCTCGGTGTCGGCCTGCTGACGCAGTTGTTCGACCTTGGCCAGCGCCAGCATCTGGTTGGCCAGCCCCGTGGCGCGGTCCACGGTGTCGTTGATCTCGGCGAGCGCCTGGCGCGGCGCCACGTCGCCGCGCAACGCCGACTGCACCTGGGTCTTGAGCACGGCCAGCGGTGTGCGCAGCTGGTGCGACGCATCCCTCACAAACCGTTTCTGGTGGTCCAGCAGGTGCTGCAGGCGCAGCATCACGCCGTTGGTGGCGTCCACCAGCGGCAGCAGTTCGCGTGGTGCATCCGGGGCACCGATCGGGGTGAGGTCGTTTTCGGGGCGGGCCTGCAGCCGGGCGCTCAGGCGCCGGACGGGCCGGGTGGCGCGCTGCACCACCATCACCACCACCAACGCGATCAACGCCACCAGCACGGCCTGGCGCCACAAGGTGTCCAGCAGGATCTTGCGCGCGAGCGTGTGGCGCAGCTCCAGCGTCTCCGCGACCTGGATCACGGCCATGCTTCGCCCGTGCTCGCCAGCGACCGGCTGCAACAGCACGGCCACGCGCACGTCTTCATCGCGGTAGCGGTCGTCATAAAAATCCACCAGCGCGGCGTAGGGCGGGCGGTCGGGCAGCTTGCCTCGCCAAAAGGGCAACTCGGCAAAGCCCGACACCATCTCGCCGTCGGGGCTGGAGACGCGGTAGAACATGCGGCTCTGGTTGTCGGCCTCGAACGCCTCCAGCGCGGCATAGGGAACGGCCGCGCGGAGCTGGGCCTGCTCGTCGTAGCCTTCCACTTCCAGCAGCTCGCCAATGGCCTTGGCCGAGGCCAGCAGGGTGCGGTCGTAAGCCGTGTTCACCGCGTCCAATGTCTGGCGGTACAGGACGGCGGTGTTCACCACCAGGAACAAGGCCACCGGCAGCAGGATGCCCAGCAGCAGTTGGCGGCGCAGGGAGGGGGAGGAGGATGATGAGGCCCCCACGCTTGTCACTGCGTGTACTGCGCTGCCCCCAGGGGGGGCTGAGCTTGCTTGGGAGCGGCCCGGCGCGGCGCTCTTGGCCCCCACGCTTGTCACTGCGTGTACTGCGCTGCCCCCTGAGGCGGGTGACACAGGGTGTCTCATGCCGAGGCCTTCAGCAGGTAGCCCAGGCCGCGCAGGGTCATCAGGGTCACGCCGGCGTGGGCGATTTTTTTGCGCAGGCGGTACACCACCACCTCAATGGCTTCGTATTGCACGTTGTCTTCCCCCGGGAACACGAGTTCGAACAGGCGTTCCTTGGTGACGGCATGTCCGGGCTTGGTCATCAAGGCCTGCAGCAGCGCCAGTTCGCGGGGGGTGAGTTCCAGGATCTGGTCTCTGAGATAGATCGCGCCGCTTTCATTGTCATAGCGAAGTTCGCCCATCTGACGGGGGCTGGGGCCTGATTTTTCTTCAAATCCGGGGCGGCGGCGGTGCAGGGCGCGCAGGCGGGCTTCCAGTTCGTCCAGATCGAACGGCTTGGCCAGGTAGTCGTCGGCACCGGTGTTCAGGCCGATCACGCGGTCCCCCACCGTGCCGCGGGCCGTGAGGATCAGTACCGGCGTCGTCTGGCCGTCGCGCCGGGCCTGCGTCAGGACCTGCAAGCCGTCCAGCCCGGGCAGCGTGAGATCGAGCAGCACGACGTCGGGTGCGTTGGCGCGCCACTGGGCCAGTGCGTCGTGGCCGTCGCCGCTGAGGTGCACCGAAATGCCGCGACGGCTCAGGGAGCGCTCCAGGGCCGTGCGCATGGCGGGGTCATCTTCAACGACAAGCAGATTCATGAGGGTCCAGCGGCCCCGGCGTGGCGCGCACGGGTGGGTGGTGGCGTTGTGGCAGTAGAACTTTAATGGTTTTCCCTTGGTGGGTGGACAGCCAAATGACAGTTGGCACGCGCATGATCGCAGGGTTTTCAACCATCGCACAAGGAGACACCATGCGTCGCGATACCTTCCTCAAGTCCCTGGCCGCGCTGGCGGCTGTCGGCACCCTGCCGTTGACCGCGCAGGCCGCGGCCAGCATCAAGATGATGATCCCCGCCAATCCCGGGGGCGGCTGGGACACCACGGGCCGTGCGCTGGGCAAGGCGTTGATTGACGCCAAGGCCGCCGACACCGTGAGCTTCGACAACAAGGGTGGCGCGGCCGGTGCACTGGGCCTGGCGCAGTTCATCAACGGCAGCAAGGGCGACCCCAATGCACTGATGGTCATGGGCGCGGTCATGTTGGGCGGCATCATCACCGGCAAGCCACCGGTCAACCTGTCGCAAGTCACGCCGATTGCGCGCCTGACCAGCGAATACAACGTGTTCGTGGTGCCCGCCAACTCGCCGTTCAAGACCATGGCCGATGTGGTGGCCCAGCTCAAGAAGGACCCGGGCAGCGTCAAATGGGGCGGCGGTTCACGGGGTTCCACCGAACACATTGCCGCCGCCATGATCGCGCGTGAAGTCGGCGTGGACGCGGCCAAGATCAACTACGTGGCCTTCCGGGGCGGCGGTGAGGCCACGGCGGCCATCCTGGGGGGCAACGTCTCGGTGGGGGGCAGCGGCTACAGCGAATTCGCCGAATACATCGCGGCCGGCAAGATGAGGCCCATCGGGGTGACCTCGGGCACCCGGCTCAAGGGCGTTCCGGTGCCCACGCTGAAAGAGCAGGGCATCAACGTTGAAATTGGCAACTGGCGCGGCGTCTATGGCGCGCCTGGTATCACGGCCGAGCAACGCAAGGTGTTGACCGAACTGGTGCTCAAGGCGGTCAAGAGCAAGGCCTGGGCCGAAGCACTGGAAAAGAACAGCTGGACGCCGGCGGTGCTGGCCGGTGCCGATTTCGAGACTTTCGTGGACGACTCCTTTGCCAGCTTGCGGGCGACGATGGTCAAGTCGGGAATGATCTGACGCCATGGCCATCTCCCACGACGCCGCGCGGGTGCAAACCGCGGTCGGCGCCGGGGTCGCGCTTGTGGGCGTGGCCCTGGCCGCCGGTGCTTTGACCATTCCCTCGGCCGCGGGTTACGGCGGCGTGGGGCCCAATTTCCTGCCCTGGCTGGTGGCCACCGTGCTGGTGGTTTGTGGGGTGCTGATGGTGCGCGAGGCGCGCACCGGCGGCTTTCGCATGCTGGACGAAGCGCCCGGGGCGGCCCACGGGCACTGGTCGTCGTTTGTCTGGGTGTCGGCAGGCATGCTGGCCAACGCCGCGCTCATCACCACCATCGGGTTCATCCTGAGCTGCACGCTGTGCTACGTGCTGGCGGTGCAGGGCCTGCGCCGCGCCAACGGGCAGGACGCCGGGCGCCCGCGCACGATGGTGGTCGACCTGATCACCGGCGTGGTCATCGCCGCCCCGGTGTTCTGGGCCTTCACCAAATTCCTGGCCATCAGCCTGCCGGGCCTGACCGATACCGGGTGGATCTGACATGGACGTCTTGAACGCACTTTTGCAGGGCTTTGCGTCGGCCCTGAGCGTCAGCAATCTGCTGTGGTGCCTGGCGGGCTGCGCCCTCGGCACGGCCGTGGGCGTGTTGCCCGGCATCGGCCCGGCCGTGGCCGTGGCCATGCTGCTGCCCATCACCGCCAAGGTGGAGATCACCGCATCGATGATCTTCTTTGCCGGCATTTACTACGGCGCCATGTACGGCGGCTCGACCACTTCCATCCTGTTGAACACGCCGGGCGAGACCGCGAGCATGATCACCGCGATGGAAGGCAACAAGATGGCCAAGAGCGGGCGGGCGGGCGCTGCGCTGGCCACGTCGGCCATTGGCTCGTTTGTGGCGGGCACCATTGCCACGGTGCTCGTGACGCTGTTTGCGCCCGTCGTGGCCGACTTTGCCGTCAAGCTGGGGCCGCCGGAATATTTCATGCTGATGGTGCTGGCCTTCACCACCGTGAGCGCGGTGCTGGGCAAAAGCACGCTGCGTGGCATGACGGCGCTGTTTGCCGGGCTGGGCCTGGGGCTGGTGGGTCTGGACCAGATTTCCGCGCAGGCGCGCTACACGCTGGGCGTACCCGAGTTGCTGGACGGCATCGAGATCGTGCTCGTGGCCGTGGGCCTGTTCGCCGTGGCCGAGGTGCTGTACTACGCGCTGTACGAGGGGCGCGAAGTCGAAACCCGCAACCACATGAGTCGCGTGCACATGTCGGCCCGCGACTGGCGGCGTTCGATGCCGGCCTGGCTGCGTGGCACCGCCATCGGCGCACCGTTTGGCTGCATTCCGGCCGGGGGCACCGAGATACCCACCTTTCTGAGCTATGCGACCGAGAAAAAAATGGCCAAGGGCGCGGATCAGGCCGAATTCGGCAAACAAGGGGCCATTGAAGGCGTGGCCGGGCCCGAGGCGGCCAACAACGCCACGGTGACAATGGCCCTGATTCCCCTGCTCACGCTGGGCATCCCCACCTCCAACACCACGGCCATCCTGCTGGGCGCGTTCCAGAACTACGGCATCCAGCCCGGGCCGCAGCTCTTCACCAACTCGGCCGCACTGGTGTGGGCGCTGATCGCGTCGCTGTACATCGGCAACGTGATGCTGCTGATCCTGAACCTGCCCATGGTCGGCATGTGGGTCAAGCTGCTGAAAATTCCCAAGCCCCAGCTGTACGCCGGCATCCTGATTTTTGCGACCGTGGGCGCCTACGGCATGCGGCAAAGCGCGTTCGACCTGGTGCTGCTGTGGGGCATCGGGCTGCTGGGGGTGCTGATGCGCCGTTTTGACTTTCCCACCGCACCGGTGGTGGTTGGCATGATCCTCGGGCCGCTGGCCGAGGCGCAGCTGCGCAACGCGGTGTCGATCGGCGAGGGCAGCGCCATGGTGTTCCTGCAGCGGCCGATGTCGCTGACGCTGATCATCGTGGTGCTGTGTGTGCTGGTTCTGCCGCGCGTGGCGCGTGCCATGTCGGCGCGCAAGGCGGCCGCCAACGCCGGATAAGATGGCGGCGATGGCATCGCTGCAACAACTTCTGGGCATCCAACTTCCGGTGGTGCAGGCGCCGATGGCGGGCGTGCAGGGCAGTGCGCTGGCCATCGCCGTGAGCAATGCCGGGGGCCTGGGCTCGTTGCCCTGCGCCATGCTCACCCCCGGGGCGATGCGCGACGAACTGCGGGCGCTGCGCGCGGGCACGCGGCAGCCGTACAACGTCAATTTTTTCTGCCACACGCCGCCTGTGCGCGACGCAGCGCGCGAATCCGCGTGGCGTGTGACCCTGGCGCCGTATTACCAGGAACTGGGGCTGGACGCGTCGGTCATTCCGGGTGGGCCGGGGCGCACACCGTTCAATGACGAGGCCGCCGATCTGCTGGCCGAATTCGAACCCCCGGTGGTGAGTTTTCATTTCGGCCTGCCCGCACCCCGGTTGCTGGCACGGGTGCGGCGCTGGGGCGCCAGGGTGCTGGCCTCGGCCACCACCATGGAAGAGGCACGCTGGCTGGAGGCGAACGGTGCCGATGCCGTCATTGCGCAGGGGCTGGAAGCCGGGGGGCATCGGGGCCATTTCCTGTCCGGTGACCTGACGGCCCAGATGGGCACGTTCGCGCTGGTGCCGCAGATCGTGCGCGCCGTGGCCATCCCGGTCA
>JBGSNW010000307.1:0-1787 GCA_041739435.1 Burkholderiaceae bacterium | reverse complement strand
AACGCCACATCCAGCGCCGGGCCAATGCCTTTGGTGGCAGCCTGGGCAGTGCGCACGTTGGCGCGCACCGAGATGTTCATGCCGATGAAGCCGCAGGCGCCCGAGAGCACCGCGCCAATCACGAAGCCGACGGCGGTCTTGCCGTCGAGGAACAGCCCGATCAGCACCGCCAGCACCACGCCGACCATGGCGATGGTTTTGTATTGGCGGGCCAGGTAGGCGGCCGCACCAGCCTGGATGGCCGCTGCGATCTCCTGCATGCGGGCATTGCCCGCGTCTTGGGAAAGGATCCAGCCGCGTGCCCAAAAGCCGTAGATCACGGCGATGAGCCCGCAGACAAGCGCCAGAATAAGCGCCGAATTGCCAGTCATGAAATTACTCCTCTTGTTGTGTCGCGTTGAGGGAGGCCCCGCAGACAGAAAGAAAAGGCCTCCTCTGCGTTGCTTCCTCGTGGCTCCCAACAGGAGACGATTGGCCAACCGGCGCACTGTACCCCGAATTCCCCCATGCACCGCGGGGGTGCAAGGCCGGTGAAAGTAAAATAAGGGTTAATCCGGATAAGCCCGTCGCGGCTTTCCGCATCGTTTCAACTTCCAACGCAGAAAAAAACCATGTCCCTCGACAACGTGACCCCCGGCAACAGAGTTCCTGAAGCTTTCAACGTCATCATCGAAATCCCGATGAACGCCGATCCGGTCAAGTACGAAGTGGACAAGGCCACGGGTGCGATTTTTGTGGACCGCTTCATGAGCACGTCCATGCATTACCCCACCAACTACGGCTATGTGCCCAAGACCATCAGCGGCGATGGCGACCCGGTGGACGTGCTGGTCATCACGCCGGTGCCACTGATTCCCGGCGTGGTGGTCACCTGCCGCGCCATCGGCATCCTCAAGATGGAAGACGAGGCCGGGCAGGACGGCAAGGTGCTGGCCGTGCCCACCGACAAAATCCTGTCGATCTACAGCCAGTGGAAAAAACCCGAAGACCTGAACCCGCTGCGCCTCAAGACCATTGCCCACTTCTTTGAGCACTACAAAGACCTGGAAGAGGGCAAGTGGGTCAAGATCCTGGGCTGGGAAGGCCCCGAAGCCGCCCAGAAGGAAGTGATGGACGGCATTGCCAACTACAACAGCGGGAAGCAGGCCAAGGCCTGAGCGCTGCGCTGCGTTCAGCGCGCCGGGTCCGGGAAGATCAGGCCGTGCAGGCCCCGCTTGCGCTCAAACGGCTTCCATGCGCCTTCGGCCTGGGCCAGCCGGTCGGCCACGGCCCACCAGGCGCTGGGGTTCAGGCCAATGCCGAAGTGGCTGGCGATCACCTCCACGTTTTCGGTATGCGGGTTGCGTGGGCAGGGCGCCTGCAGGCTGCCTTGCCAGGCCACCACGCCGTCGGTGCGTGAATAGACCGAGGTGGTGGGCACGGGGGGCGCGGTGTGCAGGGTGTAATGCTCGGCTTCGCGGTGAATGTCGCGCCCGCTGGTCAATTCGTACAGTCGCCAGGCGTTGGTGCTTTTGGGCGGGCCTGAAAACGGTGTGCCCAGCGTGATGACGCTGCGCACGTGGTCGGGCAGCTCCTTGGCCAGTTCGCGGGCGTACACACCGCCCAGGCTCCAGCCAATCAGGCTGATCTTGCGCCCAACGGCCTCTGCCGTTTCAAGCACCTGCCGCCGGGCGGTCTCCAGCACGCCCGCGCGCGGCCCGAAGTTCGCGCCCTGGTTCCAGCCCTGCGTCTGATAGCCCAGGCTGCCCAGGTAGCGGCGCATGGGCACGGTGGAGCTGTCGCTGGCC
>JBGSNW010000263.1:0-3814 GCA_041739435.1 Burkholderiaceae bacterium | reverse complement strand
TACGCCAGCGCACCGGGCAGTCCGAACAACAGCCACAGCGGGCTGCACACCACCAGCCACAGCACCGTCCACCAGAAGGTGCTGATCATGTAGCCGTGGTGCGCCCTGTAGGTGGCGTCCGGCTCGTCGCCGCGGCGGATGTAGTTGATGATGAGCGCAATCGCCGCCAGCGACCCCATCGAAGCCCAGGCGATGGTGTGCATCGCGTACAGGATGTGCATGAAGGTGCGGTCCTGCGGTGTTTTCACTTCCAGCACGTCGTTCATTCGCCTGCCCTTTCGCGGTGGACTGCCTTGCGCAGCGCTTTCTCTTCGATGCCGCTCGTGCCTTCGCGGCGTTCCAGCTCGGCGATCACGTCGGCGGGCGCCAGGCCGTAGTGCGCCAGCGCGATCATGGAGTGAAACCACAGGTCGGCCACTTCGTTGACGATTTTTTGCCGGTCGCCGCCGTGGTCGGCATCCTTGGCGGCCATGATGACCTCGGTCGCCTCCTCGCCGATTTTCTTCAGGAACGCATCGGGGCCCTTGTGCAGCAACCGCGCCACGTAACTGGTGTCGGCATCGCCACCATGGGCCGGCTTGCGGCTTTCGATGACGGCGGCCAGGCGAGAGAGTGAATCGTTGGACATGGCAGGCCTATCTGTAGATGGACTCAGGGTCTTTCAAGACCGGCTCGATCACCTGCCAGGCGCCGTCCTTGTAAAGGCTGAAAAAGCAGCTGTGGCGGCCGGTGTGACAGGCAATGCCGGGGGCATGGCCCAGCTGCGTCACCTTGAGCAGCACCACGTCGTTGTCGCAGTCGAGCCGGATCTCGTGCACCGTCTGCACGTGGCCGGACTCCTCGCCCTTGAACCACAGCTTGCCGCGCGAGCGGCTGAAATACACGGCGCGCCCGAGTTCGGCCGTTTTTTGCAATGCCTCGCGGTTCATCCAGGCGAACATCAGCACGTCGTTGCTGCCGACTTCCTGCGCGATCACGGGCACCAGCCCCTGCGCGTCCCACTTGATTTCGTCCAGCCAGTTCATGCCGGGAATCTACCATGGGCGTGCGGAACTTCGTCATGGCAGGCGTATGCTCTTGCGGTGACACGCTGGCATTTGGAGGCCGCGCATTCTTCAGCAAACAGCAATTCAATCGAGGACCCCCATGAGAATCCGTACCTTCCTTCTGATTGCCGCCATTCTGCTGGTCGCCGGTTTCGTGGCGCTCAACTTTGACGAATTCATGCGCTCGACGGTGCTGAACTTCGGCGTCGCCGAAGTCCGGGCGCCGTTGGGTCTGGTCATGCTCGGTGCCCTGATCACGGCCTTGGCCGTGTTCATGATGGCCTTGATGTATTTTCAGACCACGCATCTGCTGGAATTGCGGAAGGTCACGCGCGAGGTGGCCGAGCAACGTGCCTTGGCGGACAAGGCCGAGGCATCGCGCTTTACGGACCTGCAGCAGTTCCTGCGAACACGCCTGGATCAGGTCGAGCAGGTCCAGCGGGAGCTGGCCGCGACTGCCCTTGACCGGACAGGACAGCTGGAAACCAGCCTGATGCGAAGTATTGAACAAACCAGCAACGGCCTGGCTGCCAGCGTGGGTGAACTGGATGACCGGCTGGCCCGGCAGCAAAGTGGCGCGCCAGGAAGCGCCGCCTAAATCCGCACCGGGATGCCGTGCGCGGCCATTTGTGCCTTGGCCTGCTGCACGGTGAATTCGCCGTAGTGGAAGATGCTGGCGGCCAACACCGCGTCGGCGCCGCCGATCTGGATGCCTTCGGATAAATGCGCCAGCGCGCCCACGCCGCCGGAGGCGATCACCGGCACATCGATGGCGTCGCTCACGGCGCGGGTGAGTTCCAGGTCGAAGCCGGACTTGGTGCCGTCGCGGTCCATGCTGGTGAGCAAAATCTCGCCCGCGCCGCGCCGGGCCATCTCCACCGCCCAGGCCACGGCGTCCAGGCCGGTGTTCTTGCGGCCCCCGTGGCTGTAAACGTCCCAGCCCGGGCCGCGCGGCTGCCCTTGGGCGGTCAGGCCGGCGGCGTCTTCGGCACTGCGGCGCTTGGCGTCGATGGCCACCACGATGCATTGCGCGCCGTATTTGTCGGAAGCGCGGTTGATCACGTCGGGCGTGGCAATGGCAGCCGAGTTGAAGCTGGTCTTGTCGGCCCCCGCATTGAGCAGCCGGCGCACGTCTTCGACGGTGCGCACGCCACCCCCCACGGTGAGCGGGATGAACACCTGCGAGGCCACGGCCTCGATGATGGGCAGGATCAGGTCGCGGCCGTCGCTGGTGGCGGTGATGTCGAGGAAGGTCAGCTCGTCGGCGCCCTGCTCGTTGTAGCGCGCGGCAATTTCCACCGGGTCCCCGGCGTCGCGCAACTCGACGAAGTTGACGCCCTTGACGACGCGGCCGCCGGTCACGTCCAGGCAGGGGATGATGCGTTTGGCGAGCAAATCAGGACCTCGGAGTTGGAAGAAGCAAGGCCAGAGCCACCGCGGAACCCGCCTGGGCCTGCCCTGCGCTTGCCGAGGTGCCGGGCCGCTGGTGGTGCCCCGCTGAAGGGGGAGGCGGCCGCAGGCGGCTTCGGGGGAATGTCTCAGCCATTCAGTTCGTCGGCACGTGCCTGCGCGGCGGCAAAGTCCAGGTCGCCCGAATAGATGGCCCGGCCGCAGATCACACCTTCAATGCCCTCGTCTTCCACGGCACAAAGCTTTTCAATGTCGGCCATGTTGCTCAGGCCGCCCGAGGCGATCACCGGAATGCTGAGCGCCTGTGCGAGCTTGACGGTGGCGTCGATGTTGATGCCCGAGAGCATGCCGTCGCGGCCGATGTCGGTGTAAATGATCGAGTCAACGCCCCAGTCCTCGAACTTCCTGGCCAGATCGATCACCTCGTGCCCGGTGAGCTTGCTCCAGCCGTCGGTGGCAACCTTGCCGTCCTTGGCGTCCAGGCCCACGATGATGTGGCCGCCAAACGCGGTGCAGGCGTCTTTCAGGAAACCCGGGTTCTTGACCGCGGCGGTGCCGATGATCACGTAGCGCAGGCCGCCGTCGATGTATTTTTCAATGGTGTCGAGGTCGCGGATGCCGCCGCCCAGCTGCACCGGAATGTCTTCGCCCACGGCCTTCAGGATGGTGCGGATGGCGGCAAAATTCTGCGGCTTGCCGACGAAGGCGCCGTTCAGGTCCACCAGGTGCAGGCGGCGCGCGCCTTTTTCGAGCCACGAGCGCGCCATGGCGGCCGGGTCTTCGCTGAAGGTGGTGGACTGGTCCATGTCGCCCTGTTTGAGGCGAACGCAGTGGCCGTCTTTCAGGTCAATCGCGGGAATGAGAAGCATGGGGGAAGGAAGTGCGTGGGGAGAAGGAGCGGGTGTCAGGCCGGGCGCCCTGCGCCCTCATGGACGGCAGAAGCACGGCAAGCCGGATGTTGGGGCGACATCTTTCAGGGGTTCCACTCAAGGAAGTTGCGGTAAAGGGCCAAGCCTTGTGTTGCGCTTTTTTCGGGGTGGAATTGGGTGGCGAAAATATTATCGCGTGCAACGGCTGCCGTAAAGCGGCCGCCGTAATCGGCTTCGCCCACACTGTGGTGCGCATCCGACGTGCGGGCATAAAAGCTGTGCACAAAATAAAACCAGCTGCCGTCGGCGACCTGCCCCCAGACCGGGTGCGGCGCCCCGCCGTGGTTGTTGCGCCAGACCTGGTTCCAGCCCATTTGGGGCACCTTGTAGCGGCTGCCGTCGGGCTGCAGGCGCCCGGCCAGCTCGAACTTGACGACTTCGCCGCCGATCAGCCCCAGCCCCGGCGTGCCCACGCCCGCCGGGCCTTCG
>JBGSNW010000257.1:0-2579 GCA_041739435.1 Burkholderiaceae bacterium | reverse complement strand
GATGATCAATTGTTATGCAATAGGGTGTCCAGTCGCCGGGCGAGATCACCGTGCGCATCGTCGGCGCCGACGAAGGCCGGGCCCTGAACCGCGACTACCGCGGCAAGGACTACGCCACCAACGTGCTGACCTTCGACTACGCCCGCGAACCCGTGGTGATGGCCGACCTGGTGCTGTGCGCCCCGGTGGTCGAACGCGAGGCGCGCGAACAGGGCAAGACCCTCGAAGCCCACTACGCGCACCTGCTGGTGCACGGCGCCCTGCACGCGCAGGGCTGGGACCACGAAACCCATGAACGCGATGCGCTGGCCATGGAGGCACTGGAGGTGCTGCTGCTGGGCGCGCTCGGGTTTGCCAACCCTTATTGACGTGGGTCGCCCGCGTCGTCAGGACGGCCCGAACGACCGATCGCGCTTGCGCGCCGTGACCTGGATCTCGATCTTCATGCGCGCGTCCAGCAGGCCCGCCGACATCATGGTGGCCGCCGGGCGCACGTCGCCAAAATAGCGCTGAAGCACCGGCCAGCAGGGTTCGAAGTCGGCCGCTCGGGGCAGGATGTAGACCACCCGCACCACGTCGTTCAGGCCGGCCCCGGCCTCGCGCAGCGCGGCGTCGATGTTGCGCAGGCATTGTTCGGCCTGCTCGGCCACGTCGTCCGAGATCGACATGGTGGCGTAATCAAACCCGGTGGTGCCGCTCACGAACACCCAGTCGCCGTCCACCACGGCACGCGAGTAGCCGATTTGCGCTTCAAAGGGCGAGCCGGAAGAGATCAGTCGTCGTGTCATGGGGCAGTCCTTGTGTCCATCGTTCAGCGGGATGTCGGGCGCGCTTCAGATCAGGTCCCGGGTGTCGTCAAAGTGCGCCTCCACGTCGGTGGGCAGCAGCTGGATGGTGGCGCGCAGGCCCGGCACGGCGCTCATCAGCGCCTGCTCCACACTCGTGCGCACCGCGGCGGCGCGCCCCAGCGTCCAGCCCGCAGGCATGTGCATGTGCAGGTCCACAAAGCGGCGCTGGCCGGCCTTGCGGGTGTTGAGGTGGTCAAAGCGGATGATGGGCGCGTCGCCCCGCATGTGGGCAAACCCGGCCAGCGTTTTCTCGATCTCGGCCAGCACCTCGAGCTCGACCGCCTCGTCCATCAAGCCCTGGGACGAGCGCCACATCAGGTGAAAGCCTTCCTTCAGGATGTTGATCGCCACGCCGATGGCCACCACCGCGTCAAGCCACAGCCAGCCCGTGAAATGCACCATGGCAATGCCGATGACCACACCGGCCGACGTCCACACATCGGTCACCAGGTGTTTGGCATCGGCCTCCAGCGCGATGGAGCGGTGTTCGCGGGCCGCGCCAAACATCACCCAGGCCAGCAGGCCGTTCAGCGCCGAACTCGCCATCGACAACGCCAGCCCCCAGCCGACCTGCTCGATCGGTCGCGGGTCAAAGATGCGATGCCCGGCCGCCCAGATGATGCCCAGGGCGGCCGCGATGATCAGGATGCCCTCGAAGCCGGACGAAAAATACTCGGCCTTGTGGTGGCCGTAGGGGTGGTCTTCGTCGGCCGGGCGGGCGGCAATGGTGACCATCATCAGACCAAAGATCGCACTGGCCAGGTTGACGAACGACTCCATCGCGTCGGACAGCAGGCCCACCGAATCGGTGATGTACCAGGCCAGCGTCTTGAGTGTGATGGTGATGAGGGCCACGCCCACCGAGACCCAGAGCATGCCCTGGGGCGACAGCAGGCGATGGCGCAATTGAGGTGACATGGCGCCATTGTGCCGCCCCGATCGGGTGCCGAACCGGGCGCAGCGGCATGGATATTGCTGAAATCGGCCAGGAAACGATCGGCTGTATCCCGGTCAGCCGTCGCATCTTTGCTTCAAAACCATGGCAAAGGCGCTAAATTTGGCCGAAATGTCGGGTTTTTGCGGGTTTTAAGAGGCACTCATTGGCCCAGACCGCGCTAGTATCCTGACATAAAAGTAAAGAAAGGAGGCCCGGTGCGTACCCATCTGACAACGTTGGTGCTGACGGTAGCTGGCCTGTTCGTCGGCAACGCCTGCGCCCAAACCGGCCTGGCGGCCAGCGCGGGGACGGTCAAGGTGGTTCAAGGCCAGGCCCGCGTGGTCAACGCCACGGGCGAGCGTCCCCTGAACCCCGGCGACCATGTGGCCATGGCCGACCGCGTGATCACCGGGGCCGACAGCGCCACCAGCCTGGTGCTGCGCGACGGCACCACACTCGTGGTCGGCCCGAAAAGCCAGCTCGAACTCAAGGATTTCGCCTTCAACTCCACCACGCACGAAGGCACGGTGCGGGTGTCGCTGCTGCAGGGCGCGCTGCGCATGATCACCGGCCTGATCGCCAAGCTCCATCCGGCCAACGTGAATGTGGAAACCGACACCGTGACCACCGGCGTGCGCGGCACCGATTTCATCGTCGAGATCGAGGACGTTCGCTGACCATGACCGGCCCGATGGTGCGCTCACTGACCTGCGCTGCCGTGGCGGTGTCGCTGCTACTGGCAGGCTGCGCCGCACCGCGCGAAGCCCGTGTGACCTTGCTGCCGCAGGCCGACG
>JBGSNW010000239.1:0-2081 GCA_041739435.1 Burkholderiaceae bacterium | reverse complement strand
CCGATCTGCTGGAGACGGCGCTCGACGGCGTGGCCGTGAGCGAAGGCTTCGTGGCCAAGCTCACCGGCCGCAAGGGCCTCACGCCCGCGCAGATCCGCACCGCGGTGCGCTTTGCGGGGCTGGCCCGTACGCACAGCGACGGCATGGACGAGCCCGCGCGCGTCACTGCCTTTGAAGGGCTGATCGAACGCCAGCTCCGCAACGCCGACGCCGCGCTGGGCAACCGGCCGGCCGACGGCACCGGCCGCAAACCGGTCACCACCTACGACCTCGGCATGCTGAACGTGGAGACACGTTTTGACATTCCCCGCATCGTCGAGGCCCTGAAGGCACGCGGCCACGGCACCCTGTGTTTTTACGGCGCCCCCGGCACCGGCAAAACGGCCCTGGGCGAACACATCGCCCAACGGCTGGAACGCCCGCTCATCATCAAGCAGGCGTCCGACCTCATGAGCAAATACGTGGGGGAGACCGAACAGAACATGGCCGCCATGTTCAAGGAGGCCGAGGCCGAGAAGGCCGTGCTGCTGCTCGACGAGGCCGACAGCTTCCTGCAGGACCGGCGCGGCGCGCAGCGCACCTACGAAGTGACCGAGGTGAACGAAATGCTGCAAGGCATGGAGCGTTTTGCCGGCATCTTTGTCTGCACCACCAACCTGCTCGACCACATCGACCAGGCCGCGCTGCGCCGCTTCACCTTCAAGATCAAATTCAAGCCACTCACCCCCGCGCAACGCGAAAAAATGTTCGTGACCGAGGCGCTGGGCGGCGACCCCGCCCGGCTGGACACCCCGACGCAGGCACGCCTGGCCCGGCTGGCGCAGCTGTGCCCCGGCGACTTCGCCGCGGTCAAGCGCCAGACCGACATCCTGGCCACCGAATTCAGCACCGAGGAGTTTCTGGAACAGCTGGAAGCCGAGCACCGGATCAAGCCGGAAGTGAGGGCGGCGAGAGGGATCGGGTTTGTGCAATGAAATTGGCCTTTAGCCCCCGTCAAATGGTGATAGTTTGCTATGTTGTTGGTAGTGATTGATTCGGGCGTGTGGTGAACAAGAATCCGGGCTGCGGCAGCGGTCGTGGCCCTTTGTCGTTTCTGTTTCTGCCGGGTGTCTTGATCCCCTGGCCCGGCACGACTCGCCTCCCCATGACGGCAGGGGAAACAAACAAGCCGAAAACCCAATCCACCCCCACAAGCACGCGCCACAGCGCGTCCTTGTTTCTTCGGTATTTGTCGCCCCCGCCGTGGAGGCAGGGCTGAGCAGCGCAGTGGCGGGAGGATCAGGGCTGGCGTTGTCTGAGCCCGCAGGGCGAGTTGTCGCCAGACCCCTCCCGGCGCGAGCAGCGCAAGGCACCCGCAGCGAAGCGCAGGGCCCTGACGTCGGCTGCCCTTTCTTTGGGTGACTTTTCTTTGGGCAAGCAAAGAAAAGTTACTGCGCTGCCGGGCGCACATCCCGGCTTGCCCCAAAAACCAACCCTTCCCCGCAAGCACCCAAAAAAGTACGCCAACCCCAATCTCACCCGACGCCGACAGCAGCCCGCCAAGCCCTCAACCCACCCATCAATCACTACCAACAACATAGCAAACTATCACCATTAGACGGGGGCCAAGGCCCAAAAACACTCAAAATCTCTGCCGCAACCCCGTCCCATCGTAGACTTGCCCTCCCCCATGCAAATCCAGCTCCTGTCCGATCTGCACCTCGAAACCCATCCCCACTTTCAGGCCCGCCCCGCGCCCGGGGCCGACCTGCTGGTGCTGGCCGGGGACATCGGCTCGTACCAGTACGGCTCGCTGTTGCCCGACGCCGACTTTGGTCTCGTGCGGTTTTCGCCCCGGCACGGCTGGCCGGTGCCGGTGTTGTATGTGCCGGGCAACCACGAGTACGACGCGCTGGACTTCGACGCCACACACGAACGCCTGCGCGAAACCTGCGCGCGGCTGGGCATCCACTGGCTGGAGCGCGAGGTGCTGCCCGTGACCGACCGCGACGGCCGCGTGTTTCGTTTTGTGGGCACCACGCTGTGGACCGACTTTGACGCGCTGGCCGACGTACCCACCAACGACAAACGCAAGCCCGTGG
>JBGSNW010000208.1:0-2308 GCA_041739435.1 Burkholderiaceae bacterium | reverse complement strand
GTGAGGCGCAGCAGGTCGTTGAGGTCGCCCACGACGGCCAGCACCCGGGTGTCGGCCAGCAGATCGGGCGGTGGGTTGACGCGGTCCACCAGGGTCAGGCGGACGATGGGTTGCGCGCGCTCCCCGGCCAGCGAAAGCTGGCCAGGGGCCAACAGGGTGCGGGCCAGGCGCGCGCCGAGAAAACCGGCGCCGCCGGTGATGACGATGTTCATGGTGGATGTCTCTCCTTGGGCGGGTGTGCCGACCGCACGACACCCTCGGATGGCGCGTGAGCCGGGCGGTCGGGGTTGTTCTGCGGGCCGGTCTGTGTGCCGGCTTGTGCACGGAGTCTACGTGCTGTCGCCAGGTGTTGCCGGGAGCGGGGAAATCCGGCGGGGATTGCCGTGCGCAACCCCGATGCGACGGTTTTTACATTCCGGCGTAGTTGGGCCCGCCGCCGCCTTCGGGCGTGATCCAGACGATGTTCTGCGTCGGGTCCTTGATGTCGCAGGTCTTGCAGTGCACGCAGTTCTGCGCGTTGATCTGCAGGCGGTCGGTGTTGTCCTCGTTCTTGACGAACTCGTACACGCCGGCCGGGCAGTAGCGCGCCTCGGGGCCCGCGTATTTCACCAGGTTGATCTTCACCGGCACCGACGCGTCCTTGAGCGTGAGGTGCGCGGGCTGGTTTTCCTCGTGGTTGGTGTTGCTGATGAACACGCTGCTCAGACGGTCAAACGTCAGCTTGCCATCGGGCTTGGGGTAGGCGATGGGTTGGCACTCGGCCGCGGGCTTGAGGTAGGCGTGGTCGGGCTTGTCGCGGCGCAGCGTCCAGGGGATGTGGCCACGCAGCACGAACTGCTCGAAGCCGTTCATCAGCGTGGCGGTGGTCAGGCCGTATTTGAACCAGTTCTTGAAGTTGCGGTCCTTGTTGAGTTCGGTGTGGAGCCAGCTGGCCTCGAAGGCCTCGGGGTAGGCGGTGAGTTCGTCGTGCTGGCGCCCGGCCACCACGGCCGCAAAGGCGGCCTCGGCGGCGAGCGTGCCGGACTTGATGGCGGCATGGCTGCCCTTGATGCGGCCCACGTTCAGGTAGCCGGCATTGCAGCCCACCAGCGCCCCACCGGGGAACACGGTCTTGGGCAGGGCGTTGAGGCCGCTGGCGTTGATGGCCCGTGCGCCGTAGGACAGGCGCTTGGCGGTGACTTCGCCCTGGGCATTCTCGAAGTAGTAGCGCACGTTGGGGTGCGTCTTCCAGCGCTGGAATTCTTCAAACGGGCTGAGGTAGGGGTTGGTGTACCCGAGGCCCGTGACGAACCCGACCGCAATTTTGTTGTCTTCCAGGTGGTAGAGGAACGCACCGCCGTAGGTGTCCGATTCCATGGGCCAGCCCGCGGTGTGCATCACGAAGCCGGGTTGGTGGCGGGCGGGGTCGATCTCCCACAGCTCCTTGATGCCGAGGCCAAAACTCTGGGGGTCGCGGCCTTCGTCCAGGTGGAAACGTTCGACGAGTTGCTTGCCCAGGTGGCCGCGTGCGCCTTCGGCAAACACGGTGTACTTGCCGAGCAACTCCATGCCCAGCTGGAAGTTTTCGGTGGGTTCGCCGTCCTTGCCAACGCCGAGGTTGCCGGTGGCCACGCCCTTGACCGAACCGTCGTTGTTGTAGAGCACTTCGGCGGCGGTGAAGCCGGGGAAGATTTCGACGCCCAGGGCCTCGGCCTGATCGGCCAGCCACTTGGTGACCGTGCCCAGGCGCACGATGTAGTTGCCGTGGTTTTGCGCAAAGGGCGGCAGGAACAGGTTGGGCACCCGGAAGCCGGACTTTTCACCCAGAAAGACATAGGCGTCGTCGGTCACGGGCTGGTGCAGCGGCGCGCCGCGTTCCTTCCAGTCGGGGATGAGTTCGCTCAGGGCTTTTGGGTCCATGATCGCGCCCGACAGGATGTGCGCGCCCGGCTCGGAGCCTTTTTCAAGAACCACCACCGACAGTTCGCGGCCTTTTTCGGCGGCGAGTTGCTTGAGGCGGATGGCCGTGGCCAGTCCGCCCGGGCCGCCGCCCACCACCACGACGTCGTATTCCATGGCTTCGCGCGGACCGAACTGGGCAAGAATTTCGTCGTGAGTCATGGAAGGTCCCGTGGGCTTGAGGGTTGTCAGAGGTGTGGCGGATTTTATTCGCTGGTGCAGTGTGGCACCGTCATAATCGAATCACCAACCTGTTTTTGTGGAGTGACTCTAATATGGCGTACAGCATCGACCTTTCCGGCCGCGTCGCCCTGGTGACCGGCGCCTCCAGTGGCCTGGGCGCGCAGTTCGCGCGCACGCTGGCGCGCGC
>JBGSNW010000188.1:0-2284 GCA_041739435.1 Burkholderiaceae bacterium | reverse complement strand
GGGACGCGTGGCCGCCAGCGCGCGCACCTCGGGCCAGAGCTTGCCGAAGGCCTCGATCGGCCGGACGAACAGTGCATTGGCGCGCGCACCCGGCATCTGGCGCTCGATCACGTCGCGGTCGAGCACGGTGCCGGTGTTGATGCTCAACCAGTCCCAGGCCACCGAGTGGCCGTCGTTGAGCAGCACGCGATTGCGCTCGAGATCGAGGCCGATGGCGCTGGCATTCACATGGCGCGCGCCGCAGGCGTTGGCCAGCGGCTCCAGGGGAATCAGGCAGTCGTCCAGCGCGTAGTGGCCGGTCATGAAGCCCGGAACCATGCCGGGATAGAGTGGCCGGGAATGTGGCGCGATCACGGTGATGTTCAGGTCGGCCGACCGACGTTGCGCCAGGCCGTGCAACACGTGCAGGTGGGCATGTCCAGCGCCCAGCAGCACCAGATTCCTGATCGTCAGCGAGGAAGTCATGGGCTCCGAGTGTGCCATCGTTGCGCGCATTCAGTCCCGGCAGGCCTGGACCGCGGGGCCCGCGCCCGCTTCAGCGGCCCAGGTCGTTGAGCGACCAGTCGTAGTCCAGGTAGGCGAGTGGCACCGTGCGCGCCCGGATGGCCGCGCGGTCGGCGGGCGCATCGGCCAGTTCGTCGGCGTAGCGCGCGAACAGGTCCTTCACGCTGGCATAGCCCCCGCGGTTGCGGGTGAAGTCCTCGGCAAACCATTTGAAGATCGAGCTGACCTGCAGCGTGCCAGCGGCCATGCGGTTGCGGGTGCGGTCGGCCAGAAAGCGCTGCATGCCGTCGTCCAGCTGGGCTTCCAGTCGGGTGGACACAAAAGCCTCGGGGCGCAACGCGGGGCAGCCGATGCTGGCGCAGTTGATGGCGGTGTGCACGCGCGGATCGGCGTACAGCGGGCGCAGTTGCTCGTGTTCGATCCAGTCCAGATGGCGCTGCTGGCCCAGCAGGTTGAAAAAGCGCTTTTTCCAGGGGCTCTGAAAGGTGCTGCCCAGATCACGGATCGAGGCCAGCCTGGGGTAGCGCGTGAGAACCAGCGCCACCGTGAAGCCGTTGTAGGCGTTGATCAGGAACGCCATCTGCTGCGCGCGGCTGAAGCCCCCGAATGCCGCGGGCGTGACGGCCGACCAGCCGTCCAGCACCTGCTGGAGCGCCCCGGCGTCGGCCGCGAAGCCTTTGTAGTCGACCTGCGACTGGCGCTGATCAGGCAGCCATCGCACATGTTTCTGGAGCAGCGTGTTCCAGGCGGGGTAACTGTGGTCAAAATCACCAGATTTTTGACTATTTTGGGCATTAGCCCCCGTCAGATATAAATAGTTTGCTACTATAAATATAGTAAAATGTCGTCGATCAGGTCGCATCGGAATGGCTCAGCCTCGTTTCCAGTCGTGGTAGCGGCGCACCCATTCGAGCAGCCTGAGGGGCTGGTGGGCGCGTTTCCAGTCGCCGGCCGCGTATTTGTTGGCCTCGGACAGCGTGGGGTAGGTGTGGATGGTGTTCATGATCTTCTCCAGCCCCAAACCCTGCTTCATGGCCAGCACGTATTCGGCCAGCAGGTCGCCTGCGTGGGTGCCCACGATGGTCACGCCCAGGATGCGGTCCTTGCCCGGCACGGTGAGCACCTTGACGAAACCTTCGGTTTCGCTGTCGGCGATGGCGCGGTCGAGGTCGTCCATGGGGTATTTGACGACTTCGTACGCAATGCCTTTTTCGCGGGCTTCCTGCTCGTTCAGGCCCACGCGCGCGACCTCGGGGTCGATGAAGGTGGCCCAGGGAATCACCGAATAGTCCGCCTTGAACCGCTTGAAGTCGCCAAACAGCGCGTTCACGGCGGCATACCAGGCCTGGTGCGACGCGGTGTGCGTGAACTGGAATGGCCCGGCCACGTCGCCCGCCGCGTAGATGTTGGGATAGAGGGTCTGCAGGTATTCGTTGGTGTCCACCGTGCGCTGCGTGGGCACGCCGATGTCTTCCAGCCCATAACCCTTGAGGCGCGCCACGCGGCCCACCGCGCAGAGCAGGGCGTCGAATTCGATGCGTTTCTCGGTGCCTTCGTGTTCGACGATCAGGGCCTTGACGTCGCCCGTCTTCTCGGCCCGCAGTGCCTTGTGCCCGGTGAGCACCTGCACGCCGTCGGCGGTGAGGGCGGCACGCGCCAGCGCCGACACCTCTTCGTCCTCGCGGATCATGATGCGCGGCGCCATCTCCACCTGCGTGACCTGCGAGCCCAGGCGCGCAAAGCTCTGCGCCAGCTCGCAGCCGATCGGCCCGCCGCCCAG
>JBGSNW010000184.1:0-1955 GCA_041739435.1 Burkholderiaceae bacterium | reverse complement strand
GCGATCTGGTGGTGCTGCGCGGCGGAAGCCGCAACCGCCGCGCCGCGGTGGTCAAGGTGTCGCTGGCCGGCGCCATCACCGCGCTGGGCGGCGTGCTGGGCTATTTTCTGGTGGGGCAGCTCGAAGACAAGCTGCCGTACTTTCTGGCCATTGCGTCCAGCAGTTTCATCTATGTGGCGCTGGCCGATTTGATCCCCCAATTACAAAAACGCCTGGGCGCCCGCGACACCGCCGCCCAGATCGCCTGGCTGCTGGCCGGCATCGCGCTCGTCACCGCCGTCAGCGGGCTGGCGCACGCGCACTGAGAGCGTTTTCCATCTGAATTTCTGGACACCAATAGCCTTCCGCCGACCTCGTCACCACGTACGCATCCGCCTTGCTGATGCGAATGACCCCGGTGCGCGTGGACCGATGCAACCCCGCGCCGCAGGGGGTGTGAACCGCGTACCGGCCATCGCCATCGGGGCGCGCGAGGACTGCAGTGCCCGGATGGATGGTTACTTCTGTATCAATAGCAAACTATGGCCATTTGACGGGGGCTGAAGGCATATTTTTCTCAAAATAGTCAAGAAACCGCCCCCTGGTGGCGCAGGGCCGGGAACAGGATCACGTCACGGATGCTGGGGCTGTCGGTCAGCAGCATCATCAGGCGGTCAATGCCGATGCCGCAGCCGCCGGTGGGGGGCATGCCGTATTCGAGGGCGCGCACAAAGTCGTGGTCAAAAAACATGGCTTCGTCGTCGCCGCTGTCCTTGGCGGCCACCTGGGCATGAAAACGCGCGGCCTGGTCTTCGGCGTCGTTCAGCTCCGAAAAACCATTGCCGAACTCACGCCCGGTGATGTAGAGCTCAAAGCGCTCGGTCACCTCGGGGCGCTCGTCGTTGGCGCGTGCCAGCGGCGAGATTTCGGTCGGGTGTTCCATGATGAAGGTCGGCTGCCAGAGCTTTTCTTCCACGGTTTCCTCAAAGTACAACACCTGCAGGCTGGCCAGTGAACGGGTGGAGAGCTTGTTTTTTTCTTCGCTCAGACCGAGCTTCTGGAGCGCATTGACGAGCCACAGCGCGTCGTCCACGCGCAGGCCTTCGCCCAGTTCGGTGGCGCCGCCGCCCTCGGTGTGGCGGATGATGGCCTCGCGGATGGTGAGGCGCTCAAATGGCACGGCCAGGTCGACCGGCTTGCCGCCGTAGCTCAATTGCAGCGTGCCCACGGCCTTTTGCGCCGCGTCGCGGATCAGGGCTTCGGTGAAGTCCATCAGGTCGCGGTAGTTCCAGTAGGCCGCGTAGAACTCCATCATGGTGAACTCGGGGTTGTGGCGTACCGAGATGCCTTCGTTGCGGAAGTTGCGGTTGATCTCGAACACGCGCTCGAAGCCACCGACGATCAGGCGCTTCAGGTACAGCTCGGGCGCGATGCGCAGGAACATCTGCTGGTCGAGTGCGTTGTGGTGCGTGGTGAAGGGCTTGGCGTTGGCGCCGCCGGGAATCGGGTGGAGCATGGGGGTTTCCACCTCCAGAAAATCGTGCCGCACCATGAAATCGCGGATGCCGCTGACGGCCTTGCTGCGCGCGACGAAGCGCTGGCGCGCCGACTCGTCGGTCATGAGGTCGACATAACGCTGGCGGTACTTGACCTCCTGGTCGGCCACGCCATGAAACTTGTCGGGCATGGGGCGCAGGCTCTTGGAGAGCAGGCGCACGTGGCTGGCGTGGATGGACAGCTCGCCCGTGCGCGTCTTGAACACCTTGCCTTCAGCGGCCACGATGTCGCCGAGGTCCCAGTGCTTGAACTGGGCGTACAGGTCTTCGCCCACGTCGTCGCGCGTCACATAAATCTGGATGCGGCCGGTGCTGTCTTGCAGGGTGGCAAAGCTGGCCTTGCCCATCACGCGCTTGAGCATCATGCGGCCGGCCACCGAGGCCGGCGTGCCTTCGGCCGCCAGCACCTCGGGCGCCTTG
>JBGSNW010000180.1:0-1658 GCA_041739435.1 Burkholderiaceae bacterium | reverse complement strand
TGCCGCCGGCATGGCCGCCGCCTTCAACGCGCCGCTGGCGGGCGTGGTGTTCGCCATCGAGGAACTTTCGCGCACGCTGGAGTCGCGCAACAGCGGCCTCATCATCGCCGCCATCGTGCTGGCCGGTCTGATGGGCGTTTCGGCGTTCGGCAACGTGACCTATTTTGGCGTCATCAAGGTCCCGCCGCTGGGCTGGGACACCGTGCTGCCGGGCCTGCTGGTGGCGCTGGTGTGCGGCGCGCTGGGGGGGCTGTTCACGCGCCTGATGGTGGCGTCGCTCACGGGCAGCTCGCCCGACCGCTTCAGCCGCTGGCGCAAGATGTACCCGATCCGTTTTGCAGCCTGCATCGGACTGGCCATTGCCGTGATCGGCCTGGCGACCGGGGGCAGCACTTACGGCAGCGGCTCGGACGCGGTGCGCGACATGCTGGCCGGTGGCGGCGAGACCTCGCAGCTGTTCATGCCCCTCAAGTTCGTGGCCACCTGGTTGACGGCCTGGTCGGGCGCGCCGGGCGGCATTTTTGCGCCGTCACTCTCCATCGGCGCAGGCATCGGCCATCAGGTGGCCGCCTGGTCGGGGCCGGAGATCAGCGCCGCCCTGATCGCCATGGGCATGGCGGGCTTTCTCGCGGCGGCAACGCAGGCCCCGCTGACCGCGTTCATCATCGTCATGGAAATGGTGGACGGCCGGGCCATGGTGCTGAGCCTGATGGCCACGGCCATGGTGGCCAGCCTGGTCTCGCGGCTGATCACCCGGCCGCTTTACCCCGCGCTGGCCGATTTCATGCTGCGTCAGCTGCCTGCGCCACCGGCCGCTCCGCCCCCTGTGCCGGCACCTGGGGCACCCGAAGCCCCCAGCTCGCCGCCAGCCACAGCAGCACCAGACCCGCGCAGCTGACGAACAGCGTCGGCGTGCCGGCCACTTTCACGATCGCCCCTCCGGCAGCACCACCCGCAAACAGGCCGAACGACTGCAGCATGTTGTAAACCCCCAGCGCCGACCCGCGCGAATGCGCGGGCGCCAGGCGCGACACCATGCTGGGCAGGCTGGCCTCGAGGATGTTGAAGCCGCAGAAAAAGGCAAACAGCAAACACGCCAGCGCCGCAATCGACGGCGCGCCCGTGGCCCACAAGAAGCCCACCTGCACCGCGCCCGTCACACCAATCGCCCCCAGGAACACGGCCCGAAGATAGCCGCGCTTTTCCAGTCGGAACAAGGTGCCCCACATCACAAAAAAGGAGGCGAACACCGCCGGCAGGTACACCCACCAGTGGTGGTTTTTGTCGAGCCCGGCTTGCACCAGCAGCCCCGGCACCGCCACCCACATGGCCAGTTGCACGGCATTGAGCACGAACACCCCCAGATCGAGCCGCAGCAGATGGGGGTCCTTGAGCACATCGGTAAAGCGGGCCTGGGCCGGCGCCTGGCGTAACGCGCTCTCGGGCGGCACGCCCCAGACCATCACGCCCACGCCCAGCAAGGCCAAAACGCCGGTGATGATGAACAGGCCACTCAGGCCCACCCAGGCGGCCAGCGGCGGCGCGATCACCAGCGACAGCGCGAACATCAGCGCGATGCTGGCGCCGATCACCGCCATGGCCTTGGTGCGCACGGCGTCGCGGGTCTGGTCGGCCAACAGGGCCGAGGTGGCCGCCGA
>JBGSNW010000172.1:0-16710 GCA_041739435.1 Burkholderiaceae bacterium | reverse complement strand
CAGCAGCTCAAAGGTGCGCAGCGCCGCCTGCAGCACCTCGCCGTGGCGCGAAGCCACCATCTGCACCACGCCCGCGTAGGCGTCGAACAGGGCTTCGTGCGGGTCGTCGCGCGCCAGCAGGCGCATGAGCAGTTCGTTCAGGTAGTAGCCGGAGAGCAGTGCGTCGCCGGTGGGCATGACGTGCCCGCCTTGCCATTCGGCGCCCTTGAGGGTGCGGACTTCGGCGTCGCCGCCAAAACTGAGGTGCAGTGGCTGCAACGGCAACAAAATGGGTCGGAAACTGGAGCTGGGCCGCTTCGCGCCCTTGGCCACCAGGGCAATGCGGCCATGGTGGCGGGTGAACACCTCCAGAATCAGGCTGGATTCGCTCCAGTCGTAGCGGTGCAGCACAAAGGCCGGCTCGTCACTGATGCGTTTTGTCGCCATGACCGAATGGCACCTGGCACTACGACTTGCACGGCGCGCGTGTTTTCCGTGCGGAAAACGCCGCGGAACCCGCTTCACCGGGCCGCTGGCCTTGCCCCTTGGAGGGGGCTGACGGAACAACACGCGGTGCGCGCAGCCACGGGGGGAGCCTACTCATACCCGAACGAACGGACGCGGGCCTCGTCGTCCGCCCACCCCGACCGGACCTTGACCCACAACTCGATGAACACCTTGCAGTCCATGAGCTTTTCGAGTTCCTGGCGGGCTTCGGTGCCGATGCGCTTGAGCCGCTCGCCCTTGTCACCGATCACCATGGCCTTGTGGCCGTCGCGCTCCACCACGATGGTGGCCGCAATGCGCACCATGCGGCCGGCCTTGGGGCTGGGCTCTTCCTCAAACTTGTCGATGATCACGGTGGAGGTGTAGGGCAGTTCGTCGCCGGTGAAGCGAAACAGCTTCTCGCGCACGATTTCGCTGGCCAGGAACTTCTCGCTGCGGTCGGTCAGCTCGTCCTCGCCGTAGAACCAGCCCTGCTCGGGCAGGTATTTCTCGCAGATGCCGAACAGGCGCTCGACGTCCTTGGCGTTCTTGGCCGACATGGGCACGAATTCGGCAAAGGCGTGGCGCTCCTGCATGGTCTGCAGCCAGGGTGCGATCTCGGCGCGGCGGTGCACGTTGTCCAGCTTGTTGGCGATCAGCAGCGTGGGCACGCCCGCGTTCAGCAGCGACAGCACCTTGGCGTCGGCCAGCGTGAAGCTGCCGGCCTCGACCACGAACAGCACCAGGTCCACATCGCCCACGGCGCCGAGCACGGTCTTGTTGAGCGAGCGGTTCAGCGCGGTGTTGTGGTGCGTCTGGAAGCCGGGCGTGTCCACAAACACAAACTGCGAGGCCCCCCGCGTGCAGATGCCGGTGATGCGGTGGCGCGTGGTCTGCGCCTTGCGCGAGGTGATGCTGATCTTCTGGCCCACCAGGGCATTGAGCAGCGTGGATTTTCCGACGTTGGGTTTGCCGACAATGGCCACCAGCCCGCACCGCTGCCCGGACGGGCCTTCGAGCGGATTTTCATGGGGTTTTTGGCCTTCTCCCCTCGTCGGATCGTCGTTTTCAGCTACATTGTTAGTAGCGATCATGATGTGTGTTTCGCTTTCAGGTAAATCAGCATGGCCGCAGCCGCAGCCTGCTCGCCCGCCCGGCGCGACGCGCCAATGCCGCGTTCGGCCGCGCCCAGTTCGGCCACTTCGCATTCAACATCAAAGGTCTGCTTGTGGGCGGCGCCCAGGGTGCCGACCACGCGGTACTCCGGCAGTTTCATCTTGCGCCCCTGCAGCCATTCCTGCAACTCGGTTTTCGGGTCCTTGGCGGCGGCCTGCATGCCGGGGTTGATCTGCACCGCCTCGAACAGCCGGTGCACCAGCGCCTGCGCCGCGCCATAGCCTGCGTCCAGGTAAACCGCGCCAATCACCGCCTCCAGGGCGTCGGCCAGGATCGAAGGCCGCTTCTGCCCACCCGATCGGGCCTCGCCTTCGCCCAGTCGGATCACCTCGGGCAGGCCCAACTGCACCGACAGATGGTGCAAAGTGTCTTGTTTGACCAGGTTGGCCCGCACGCGCGAGAGGTCGCCCTCAGGCTGATCGCGCAGGCGGTTGTACAGCAGGCTGGCCACCGCCAGGTTGAGCACGGAATCGCCCAGGAACTCCAGCCGCTCGTTGTGGTCGGCCGAAAAACTGCGGTGTGTGGTGGCCCGCAGCAGCAGTTGCGGATCGGAAAACGTGTGCTGCAAGCGCGCCTGCAGATCGGACAGACGCGGCTCCACGCTTATTTGGACTGGCCAGTGTATTTGAGCGTCAGGTACGCCGGCCCCGTGAGATGGATTTCACGCACGTAAGAGAAACTGACCACCACCTTGTCGCCATTTTTGGTGATGTCCAGGTCCTTGCCCGTGAGCGAGCCAATGTCGTCGATGGCGGCGGCCTTGTCGAAGATGACCCGCACCTCATTCACGGTAGAGCCCTGACTGGCCTTGTCCACCGCTTTCTTGACCGCCAGGTATTCGATCACCGTCGGGAACACCTGCGCCCCGACGACGCCCGTCACCGCGAGGATGCCACCCACAAAAAGCAGCCCGATGAAAGAAAGCCCCCGTTGTCTGGATTTGCGTGCCAGTGTCATGCCCTGCCCCTTTGACGAAAAACAGTTTTAATTGAAGGCCCCGATGCGCTTGAGGTTGCCGAAGTTCATCCAGACATAAAACGCCTTGCCCACGATGTTCGCGTCGGGCACAAAGCCCCAGTAGCGCGAGTCCAGTGAATTATCGCGGTTGTCGCCCATCATGAAATAGTGGCCCTCGGGTACCTTGCAGACCACTCCCTCCACACTGTAGCGGCAATTCTGCCGGTTCGGAAATTCGTCCGCGCCAGGGATGAAGGCGGGACGGTCATCGTCGATCAGCAGGCGGTGGCTGACGGGCCCCAGGCTCTCCTCATACTGCCTGGAATAACGCATCGTGCCTTCGTCAAAAAAATCCGGCAGCGGCTGGATGGCAACCGGCTGGCCGTTGATGGTCAGCCGCTTGTTCAGATAGGCCACCTCGTCCCCTGGCACCCCCACCACCCGCTTGATGTAGTCCTGGCTGGGCTTGGGCGGGAAGCGAAACACCATCACGTCGCCACGCTGGGGTGGCGTGCCCGCGGTGATCTTGGTATTGAGCACCGGCAGGCGCACGCCATAGGTGAACTTGTTGACCAGGATCAGGTCGCCGATCAGCAGCGTGGGGATCATGGAGCCCGAGGGAATCTTGAACGGCTCGAACAAGAACGAGCGCAGCACGAACACCGCGATGATCACGGGGAACAGCCCCGCGGTCCAGTCCAGCCACCAGGGCTGCATGAGCAGGCGTTGTTGGGCCTCGGCGATGTTGCCGTCCACCTGGGTGATGCCCTTGGCGGCCAGATCGGCGCGGCGCTGGGTGTCCTGCGCCTCCAGCGTGGCCGCGGCAACGCGACGCCGGGGCAGGAACACAAGGCGCTCGGCCAGCCAGTACAGGCCGGTCACGACGCAGGCCAGAAACAACAGCAGCGAGAAGTTGCCCTCCACATAACCGAAGTACCAGGCCCCCGAATAACCCACAAACGCCGCCAGAACCAGAGAGGTGAGGGCTTCCATCAGTCTTCCACCTGCAAGATGGCAAGAAACGCCTCCTGGGGAACTTCAACCGAGCCAATTTGTTTCATGCGCTTCTTGCCTGCTTTCTGTTTTTCGAGGAGCTTGCGTTTGCGGCTGACGTCGCCGCCGTAGCATTTTGCCAGCACGTTCTTGCGCAGGGCCTTGACGGTCTCGCGCGCAATGATGTTGGCGCCAATGGCGGCCTGGATCGCCACGTCGAACATCTGGCGGCTGATGATTTCGCGCATCTTGGCCACCACCGCCCGTCCGCGGTACTGTGACTGGCTGCGGTGCACGATGATGGACAGCGCATCCACCTTCTCGCCGTTGAGCAGGATGTCGACCTTGACCACGTCGGACGCCCGGTATTCCTTGAACTCGTAGTCCATGCTGGCGTAGCCGCGGCTGACCGACTTGAGCTTGTCGAAGAAGTCGAGCACGATCTCGCCCAGCGGCATTTCATAGGTCAGCATCACCTGTTTGCCGTGGTAGGCCATGTTCATCTGCACGCCACGCTTCTGGTTGGCCAGTGTCATGACCGCGCCCACGTAGTCTTGTGGCATGTACAGGTGCACGGTGACGATGGGCTCGCGAATTTCTTCAAGCCGGCCCTGGTCTGGAATCTTGGACGGGTTTTCGACCATCAGAATCTCGCCGTCGGCCTTGACCACCTGGTACACGACGCTGGGCGCGGTGGTGATCAGGTCCTGATCGAACTCGCGCTCGAGCCGCTCTTGCACGATCTCCATGTGCAGCAGGCCCAGGAAGCCGCAGCGGAATCCAAACCCCAGCGCCTGACTGACTTCGGGTTCGTAATGCAGCGAGGCGTCGTTGAGCTTGAGCTTTTCCAGGCTGTCGCGCAGGGAATCGTATTGATTGGCCTCGGTCGGATACAAGCCAGCAAAAACCTGGGGCTGGATTTCCTTGAAGCCTGGCAGCGCCTCGGTGGCGCTGAACGCCGCACCGCCGGTGCCGGGCTTGATCAGGGTGATGGTGTCGCCCACCTTGGCGGCCTGCAGTTCCTTGATGCCGGCGATGACAAAACCCACCTCACCCGCTTCCAGCGACTCGCGAGGCTGCGTGGCGGGGGTGAACACGCCCAGGTTGTCGGCGTTGTAGGTGGCGCCGGTGGCCATGAGCTTGATGCGCTCACCCTTGGCCAATCGGCCATCGACCACCCGCACCAGCATCACCACGCCGACATAGCTGTCAAACCAGCTGTCGATGATCATGGCGCGCAGCGGGCCGGCCGGGTTGCCGCGCGGCGCGGGAATGCGCGCAACAACCGCCTCCAGGATTTCGTCGATGCCCATGCCGGTCTTGGCCGAACACGGAATCGCATCGGTGGCATCGATGCCGATCACGTCCTCGATTTCCAGCTTGGCGTTCTCGGGGTCGGCCTGCGGCAGGTCCATCTTGTTGAGCACGGGCACCACTTCCACGCCAAGATCGAGCGCGGTGTAGCAGTTGGCAACGGTTTGTGCCTCCACGCCTTGCGAGGCGTCGACCACCAGCAATGCGCCTTCGCACGCCGACAGCGAGCGTGATACCTCGTAGGAGAAGTCCACATGGCCCGGTGTGTCGATCAGATTGAGGTTGTAAACCTGCCCGTCACGGGCCTTGTATTGGAGCGCAGCGGTCTGGGCCTTGATGGTTATCCCACGCTCTTTTTCAAGGTCCATCGAGTCGAGCACCTGCTCTTCCATCTCGCGATCGCTCAAGCCTCCGCAACGCTGGATCAATCGGTCTGCAAGTGTCGATTTGCCATGGTCAATGTGCGCAATGATCGAGAAATTTCTGATGTGATTCATCAACGGGAGGCTTCAAGTGATTGATAGATAACGCGAGCGCGCAGAAAAAAGGGCGCGTCGAATGCTGACGCGCCCTGAACCAACAATCTATTGGCAACTGCGATAGTTGGAGCTTCATTGTAGGCAAAAAGCCCCGCCCGTACAGTCCCACATTTCGCAATTCCAGGTCGTTGCAGCGCAGCAACATGAATTTTATCAACAGGTTATCAACATATTTGAGCGAATGCCCTCTGGACAACTTGTGGGTGATCTGTGAATCCATGGTGGACGGTCGGTGTCCATCCCGCATCGTGGATTCACGACCTTTTGATATACCCTGAATGAGGGTTTGAAGGAGGTTGATTCTAACCAAAATCCGCATGATCCCGAAAAAATGTTAGCAAGCGCAAACATACATTCCAGAATTTCCGTTTGAAATATTTTTCCTTCCGTACGGTCTGATGCACAAAAAAGCCCCAAACCCGACTACGGGGTGGGGCTTCTTGACGTCAGGCGACAAGCGGGGGCGCGATACCTATCCGGTCAGCGCTGGGGCCGGATCAGCGCATACTGGGCAAGCTCACCGCGGCGGATCAGCAGGCTCAAGGACTTGGTCTTGTCGGCTTTGGCCAGCGCTGCCTCAAACTCCTTGACGTTGCGAATCTCGGTATTGCCGACCTGCACGATCACGTCGCCCTCACGCAGTCCGGCACGTGCCGCGGCTTCCGTGGCATCTTCGACCTTCACACCGCCCTTGAGCTTGAGTTCCTTCTTCTCGGTGCTGGTCAGCTCGCTCACCGACAACCCCAGGGATTTGCCTGCACCAGCCACCTTGGGCTTCTCTTCCGCCTCGGAGGTCTTGACGGCGGGTTTATCAGGCTCGATTTCGGCGATGGTCACGCTCAAATCCCTGGTGCCCCCCCTGCGGAACACCGTGATCGTGCTTTTGGTGCCGGGTTTGGTGCCCCCCACGAGGCGAGGCAGATCGGTCGACTTTTCGATGGTCTTGCCGTCAAAGCGGGTGATGATGTCGCCCGCCTCCACCCCGGCCTTGTCCGCGGGCGCACCGGGTTCGACCCCTCGCACCAGCGCCCCGACAGGTTTGCCCAGGCCAATGGATTCGGCGACTTCCTTGCTGACCTGGTCAATCTGAACGCCAATACGCCCGCGTGACACCCGGCCGATCGTGCGCAGCGAATCGGCCACGCGCGTGGCCTCGTCCATCGGAATGGCGAACGAGATGCCCATGAACCCGCCTGAACGCGAATAAATCTGGCTGTTGATGCCCACCACTTCACCACGCATGTTGATCAGCGGCCCACCAGAATTGCCGGGGTTGATGGCGACGTCGGTCTGGATGAATGGCAGAAAGTCACCGGTGTCGCGTTGCTTGGCGCTGACGATGCCCGCCGTCACGGTGTTTTCCAGACCGAACGGTGAGCCGATCGCCATGACCCATTCGCCCACTTTCAGGCGGTTCACATCGCCCACCTTCACCGCGGGCAGCCCGGTCGCCTCGATTTTGACCACCGCGACGTCTGTGCGTTTGTCAGACCCGATGATTTTGGCCTTGAATTCGCGTTTGTCAGTCAAAGTGACGATAACTTCGTCGGCCCCGTCCACCACGTGCGCGTTGGTCATCACATAACCATCGGCCGACAGGATGAAGCCAGAACCCAGTCCGCGTGGCTGTTCTTCTTCCTGTTGTGGTCGGTTGGGTCGTGGCGCCTGGCGCGGAACGCCGGGCATGGGCTGCCCGAAAAAGCGGCGGAAAAACTCCTGCATCTCCTCGTCCGAGGGTCCCTGGGCACTGCGAGCACGCACCCGTTCAAGCGTGCGGATATTGACCACGGAAGGGCCTACCTGTTCGACCAGTTCGGTGAAATCTGGCAAGCCGCGAACAGCCGACGCTGCGCTGCCCTGCGCCAGGGCCGCCGCCGGTGCCGTCCAGGCCAACACCGCCGCCATTGTCAATGCGCTGGCGGCAATGGGCGCACGCAGCTTCGTCCAGTCGATTTGAAACATGTTCAACCTTTCCTCGAAATTCGGGAGCAATTATGAGGCGGCGAGGCCGCCCGGCGTCCGATGGACCCGTTGGCGCAAGGGCATTTTGTCCTCGCGCCGCCCGCAGATGGGGACTTATTTCTTGCGCTCAATACTTTGCGCGAACGCCAGCAGAGTCTGCGGGGGCACTTCACCCACAGCGGTCAGCCACCAGCCACCCATGCGGCGCGTGAGCGTCTGGGTCGCGCCCATCGCCATCAGGCCTTCCTGGGCATGGCGTTTCGGATCGAATTTTTCAACAAAAAGCGAAACCGACGCCAAACCATCCGTGAAAATCCACTGCACCATGCTCTGAGACGGTGCGCCGTCAGCTGACAGTGGTGGTGGACGCCGAAAACAGTCGGTGGTGTGGAAACCCGCAACTGGCGTCTTGAGGCTCCAGCCTTCGATATCCGGCGTGGTTTTGATCAGCGTCTGCTTTTCCACCTGGTAGCCCGTCGTGCTGGTCATCATGCTGGCCAGTTTCTGGGCGGATATCGGTTCCTCGAACTTGAGCTCGGAAAAGGCGGCCTGCTCCAGCACGCTACCGTCCGTATCGAGGGTCTGCAGCTTGATGACCAGCCCGGTTTTCTTTTCGCTCCAGATACGGTAGCCGAACCGCAGCTTGTCCTTGGGCGTGAACTCCACGATATCGGCCAGAAAACCAGCGACGCGCTCGCTTCCGGTGCGGCGAGCCCTGTAGAACTCGGCCACCGTGGGATCGGGGTCGTTGGACAGGCTGGGGAACAACCCCATGGAATCGTGTGTCTCGGAGCGGATCACCCGCTTGTCGGGCAGGAAAGTGACGACCTGCTCGTTGTGCCGGAACGTGGTCCGGGGCGCCCCGGTGAGCGTTTCCACACGTTCAACCTGGAGCGACGGGTCACAGACATGCCAGATCCGCGAGCTGGACAGGTTGCCAGATGAAGACGACACCACGAACGTTCCCACATACGCACTGTTGACGGACGCGTCATGCATGCGGGTAAGCCATTCACCAATGCTGCGCTCGGCCGTGGCCACGGCCCGACGCTGCGCCGGCACCTGGGAAGCCACGTAGGTCGTTGCAAACAATGAAGCAACCACAAGGGCCACATGTGAAAAATACTTGGATTTCATGATGCAGACCCAGATGGCAGCGGTTAACGCGCGGCGCCCTCAAACGTCGCGTTGCGCAGGAACCCTGAAGACATGTGCAAGGCGGACCCACCGCCAGCGGTCTGCTTGTGCGCCGCCAACAGTTCATCGAGTCGGGCGTCCCGGATCATCACAGGCGGCACACCCGCCCGCTCCGCAACCTGAACCGGTGAGGAAACAGACTGCGGCGCCTGTGCCACCTGCGGTGCCGCACCCGACCCGCCGATGCCGGAAATTGTGCTCCAAGCGAGGGCCGACACGGCCACCACCGAAGCCAGACCGGCAACCAGTTTCCACCGGAACACGGATTCGTTCGCCGCTGTAGTCATCTCACCGACCGCGGACGGTGCGTCGACCGACACCACAACAGGTCGAATCCCAACAGACTCATCGGCAGCCAGATGCTCACGAAAACGGGCCAGGAACGCCGCGTCCGAACCGGTTGACGAAGCCTGCCCGCGCAAGACTTCGCCCACCACGTGGTAAGCATGCCAGGTAGCCCGGGCCTCACCGTCACGGTTCAGCGCATCCACCACCCGGGCGAACTCAGCCCCCCGCAGGCGGCCATCAACCAGGAGAGACAGATCGTCCCCGGACATGGCATCGTTATCAAATTGTGTTTTCATTTATTGCACCCCTGTCACGCCCCGCGCAACTGATATGGAATCACCACCAGATCTGGCATTACCACCGCTTGCCCGACTGCTTGTCCAAAAGTGGGCGGACGCGGGCGGAAATCGCCTCGCGTGCCCTGAAAATCCGGGATCGGACCGTGCCGATCGGACAATTCATCATTTCGGCAATTTCCTCATAACTCAGGCCTTCGATTTCGCGCAGGCTCACGGCCTGTCGCAAATCCTCGGGCAAGGCGTCCATGGCAGCGTTCACCGCCGCGGCAACCTCTTTGGCCGCCAGCACCGTCTCTGGCGTCTCGTCCGTGGTTAGTTCGTTCTGCGGGCGGTAAGTTTCATCATCTTCTTCATCCGAGCCGTGAAGCGCGCCTTCCGTCACCACCGGATTGCGCTTGAGCCCCATAAGCGACTTTTTTGCCGTATTGACGGCAATTCGGTACAACCACGTGTAAAACTGCGCATCTCCTCGAAATTGATGAAGCGCGCGATAGGCCCGGATGAAGGTTTCCTGGGCGATGTCTTCGACCAGATCCACATCCCGCACCATTCGTCCAATCAGGCGCTGAATCCGGCGCTGGTATTTGATCACCAAAAGCTCGAACGCCCGCGACTCACCCGCCACGGCTCGAGCCACCAACAACTGGTCGGTTTCCTCGGGTCCCGCGACGGCGTCAGAAGGGGGCGGCGGTGTGGTGGTCATGGTGCGGTGGAGGCTGCGGCATTGTGCGCCGATGAACCATTGGTCGGTTGAACCTCATTTTGCTTGCTGAAAAATGCTGCCCGACGCAGTGCCAGCCAGTCCTGGTGACAGTTTTTTCGCGAAAGCCACAGCCAGTAGCGCACACCGCGATCTCCCCGGAAGCGGGCCAGCACATGACGCTGCATGTCCAGAACGATCAGCAGCCCCCCCGTGCATTCACCCTTAGCCGCATCGTCGGTACGCGACAACCAGCACCAGCGCGTACCGTCCCAGCGTAATGCCCCCGTGGGGCTGGCCCACCATTGCCAGATGGTCACGCCGCCGCTGATCGCCAGCGCGAGACATGACAGAAAAGGACCACCATCTCCAGTTGGTGCCTGGGCGGCCCAAAGGCCCGTGGCGACAGCCGCCACCAGCCACGGCAAAAGCCACAACCACAACAGCGATCGAGAACGCACCACCCGACAGGTCACCGACGGGGCGTGATTCATGGGAAAAGCGCGATGCTCAGCGGAGCACCGCCATCACGGTGCACGCCTGAAGACCAGGGCGCCGTTGGTGCCCCCGAAACCGAAGTTGTTTTTCAGCGCGTATTCCATCTTCAGATCGCGGGCGGTATTGGCGCAGTAGTCCAGATCGCATTCGGGATCCTGATTGAAGATGTTGATGGTGGGCGCCACCTTCTGATGGTAGAGCGACAGCACCGTGAACACGCTTTCCACGCCACCCGCGCCGCCCAGCAAGTGCCCGGTCATCGATTTGGTGGAACTCACCACAATGTTCCTGGCGTGATCACCCAGGGCGGCCTTGATGGCGTTGGTTTCGTTGACATCTCCCAGCGGCGTGGAGGTACCGTGCGCGTTGAGATAGTCCACCTGATCCGCGTTGATGCCGGCATTGCGCAAGGCATTGATCATGGCGCGACGCGGCCCGTCCTGGTTGGGCGCGGTGATGTGACCAGCGTCGGCGCTCATGCCATACCCGGAGAGTTCGGCGTAAATGCGGGCACCGCGCGCCTTGGCATGTTCGTATTCTTCCAGAACCATCATGCCCGCGCCTTCACCGAGCACAAAACCGTCGCGGTCGCGGTCCCAGGGGCGGGAAGAGGTTTTAGGATCGTCGTTGCGACCAGACAGCGCGCGCATGGCCGCGAACCCCCCCACGCCCATGGGGGAGACAGTGGCTTCGGAGCCACCCGCGATCACCACGTCAGCGTCGCCGTACTCGATCATTCGCCCGGCGTCACCAATGCAATGCAAACCCGTGGTGCAGGCCGTGACGATGGCAATGTTCGGCCCCTTGAAGCCGAACCGCATCGACACATGCCCCGCGATCATGTTGATGATGGACGCGGGCACAAAAAACGGAGTGATCCGCCGCGGCCCCCGGTTGAGCAGCTCGGAATGCGTTTCCTCGATCATCGGCAGCCCGCCAATGCCCGAGCCAATCACGCAGCCGATGCGAACCGATTCCTCTTCGGACAGCGCATCGCCGATCGGCAAGCCTGCATCCGCGACGGCCTGGGCAGCTGCCGCAATACCGTAATGGATGAAGGTGTCCATGGATCGCGCCTCTTTGGCGCTCATGACGGATGTGACGTCAAAACCCTTGACCTCACCTGCAATCTTGCAGGAAAAATCAGTTGCATCGAATTTTGTGATGCGATCGATTCCGGACTCACCCGCAAGTAACTGGCGCCAGGCTTCATCCACCGTGTTGCCCACGGGACTGATGCAGCCCAGGCCAGTCACGACAACACGACGACGGCTCATGCATGCTTCCTTATGAACACCCATTGCCCCCGAAGGGGTGGGGCGTGAATGACGCGGATCGCGGCGACGCTCATGCGCAATCAGGCCTTGTGATGGGTATTGGCGTAATCGATGGCGTTTTGCACGGTGGTGATCTTCTCGGCGTCCTCGTCGGGGATTTCGATGCCGAACTCGTCTTCCAGCGCCATCACCAGCTCCACCGTGTCGAGCGAATCAGCGCCGAGATCGGCGACAAAGGCCTTTTCAGCAGTGACCTGGGACTCTTCGACGCCGAGTTGCTCGGCGATGATCTTCTTGACGCGTGTTTCGATATCGCTCATGGTTCCCTCTGAGGGTTGTGAAAAAATTGATTTTAACCGGCCCACGCTTTTGCACGAAGGCCGACCAATGGATGCTCAAGACATGTACATGCCGCCATTGACATGCAGCTCCTGCCCGGTCACATAGCCCGCCTGCGGCGACGCAAGGTAGGCCACTGCAAACGCGATGTCGGCCGGTTTGCCCAGGGTCCCCAAGGGAATCTGGGCCAGCAGCGCCTTTTGTTGTTCTTCGGGCAAACCCGCCGTCATGTCGGTGTCGATGAAACCCGGCGCCACACAATTCACCGTAATGTTTCGGCTGCCCAATTCTCGTGCCAGCGCTCGTGTCATGCCCGCCACGCCGGCCTTGGCCGCCGCGTAGTTGGCCTGACCGGGATTGCCCGAGGCCCCCACCACGCTGGTGATGCTGATGATGCGGCCATAGCGCTGTTTCATCATGGTGCGCATGACACTGCGGCTCATGCGAAAAACGGCCTTGAGGTTGGTGTCCAGCACCGCATCCCAGTCGTCGTCCTTCAGGCGCATGGCCAGCATGTCACGGGTGATGCCGGCGTTGTTGACCAGCACCTGCAACCCGCCATGCTCCTTGACGATGGCGTCAATCAGGGCATCAACGCCCGCGGCGTCGTTCACGTCCAGCCGAGCGCCCCTGCAATCCGGATGCGCCGCCAGCGCCGCACTGATACGGGCTGCGCCGTCGTCAGTGGTGGCGGTGCCGACGACCTTGAGGCCACGCCGGGCAAGTTCCAGCGCGATTGCCGCGCCTATGCCCCGCGAGGCACCGGTCACCAGCGCCACCTGGCCTTCGAAATCGGAGGGGATCATCACAGCGCGCCTTTCACTTCAGTCAGGGTGGCGGGGTCGAACAGTGACATGCCGATCAGGCCTGGATCAATGCGCTTGACCATGCCCGCCAGCACCTTGCCAGGGCCACATTCGACCAGGGTCTGCACGCCACGATCCCGGATCGCTGCGACACACTCCACCCACCGTACCGGCCCGTACGCCTGACGCACCAGGGCATCGCGAATCTGCTCGGCCCCCGTTTCGACGGCCACGTCGATGTTGTTCACCACAGGAATCCGCGGCTCGGCCAGCGTCACCCTGGCCAACTCCTCACGCAATCTGTCCGCGGCCGGTTTCATCAGGCTGGAATGGAACGGCGCAGACACTGGCAACGGCAACGCGCGTTTGGCACCACTGGCCTTGAGCACCTCACACGCCTTTTCCACTGCAGCCTTGCTGCCGGCAATCACGGTTTGCGCAGGATCGTTGAAATTGACGGCCTGGACCACTTCAGTGCTCCCGGCGCCATAACTCGCGGTGACATCGGCGCAACCTGCAATGACCCTGGCGGCGTCCATGCCCAGAATGGCAGCCATCGCGCCCGTGCCCACGGGCACTGCTTCCTGCATGGCACGGGCCCGAAAGCGCACCAGCGGCACCGCCTGCGCCAGGGTCAGAACCCCGGATGCCACCAGCGCCGAATACTCACCCAGCGAATGCCCCGCCACCACCGCAGGCGCACGCCCCCCTTCGGCGCACCATGCGCGGTAGGCCGCCACACCGGCCACCAGCATCACGGGCTGGGTGTTGGTGGTGAGCGCCAGGGCTTCCTTGGGGCCTTCGCGGATCAGCCGGGAAATATCTTCGCCCAACGCGTCGGATGCCTCCTGGAGGGTTTGCAGGACAGCCGGGTGATCGCCCCAGGCATCCAGCATCCCCACCGACTGGGAGCCCTGACCTGGAAAGACAAATGCGAACGGTTTCATGATTTTGAAAATATTCGAGTAAAAAGTGCCATTAGCCCCCGCCAATTGGCGATTTATAGCTACATTTTCAGGAGTACTGCGCCCCAGGTGAAGCCTCCGCCCACCCCCTCGAGCAGCACGGTCTGCCCCGCCTTGATACGGCCGTCACGCACCCCGATGTCCAGCGCCAGCGGGATGGACGCCGCCGAGGTGTTGCCGTGGTCGTGCACCGTGACAATGACCTTGTCGTCCCCCAGCTTGAGCTTGCGCGCCGTGCTTTGCATGATCCGGATGTTGGCCTGATGCGGCACCAGCCAGTCGATGTCGGCTTCGGTCATCCCGGCCTTGACCAGCACCGAACGCGCCACGTCGGCCAGCACGCCCACGGCCAGTTTGAACACCGCCGGACCGTCCATTTTGAGCGTCGGGTCGCCCAGCACACTGCCTCCCGACACACTGCCGGGAACACACAGAATGCCCATGTGCTTGCCGTCGGCATGCATTTCGCTGGCCAGGATGCCGGGTTGCTGAGACGCCTCCAGCACCACCGCACCGGCACCGTCGCCGAACAGCACGCAGGTGGTGCGGTCCTTGAAGTCGAGGATGCGCGAAAACACCTCGGCCCCCACCACCAGCGCCTTGTGGGCCGCGCCGGTGCGAATCATGGCATCGGCGACCGACAGGGCATAGACAAAACCGCTGCACACCGCCTGCATGTCAAACGCCGGGCACCCGGCGATCCCGAGCTTGTGCTGCAGGATGGTCGCGGTGGACGGGAACACCATGTCGGGCGTCGAGGTGGCGACGATGATCAGATCGATGTCCGCAGGCTGCAATCCGGCCGCCTCGATGGCACGAAGCGACGCCTGCAGCGCCAGATCGCTGGCCGTTACGTCAGGCGCGGCAAAGTGGCGCGCCCGTATGCCAGTGCGCTCGACAATCCATTCGTCCGAAGTTTCGATTCCGTCGGTCGCCAGCTGCGCGGCCAGGTCGGCGTTGGTCAGGCGTTGCGGCGGCAGGTAGCCGCCCGTGCCCGTGATGCGGGAATAAAGGGTCATCAGGTCAATGCGTCCCGGTCGGCGGGAGAACCATGTCTTCGTGCGGCACCATCAACAGGGGCGCGGCATGGGCAATCCGGGCCTGGACGCGATCCAGAAGCTTGTGATGCGCGGCATCATAAGCGCGATTGAGTGCCTGCTCAAAGGCCAGCACATCGGCCGACCCATGGCTCTTGAACACCAGCCCCCGCAATCCCAGCAAAGCCGCGCCATTGTGCCGCCGGTAGTCCACCCGCTTTCTGAACGAAGATAAGACCGGATAAGCCAGGTAGCCAGCAATTCGAGTGAAAATGTTGCGGGAAAAACCCTCTTTCAGAAAGGTCCCAACCATCGTGGCCAGCCCTTCGCTGGTTTTCAGCGCAACGTTCCCGACAAAACCGTCGCAAACCACGATGTCGGTCGTTCCGAGAAAAATATCATTGCCTTCAACGTTGCCGTAGAAGTTCAAATCACCGGAATTGGCTGCCATTCGGAGCAGATCACCGGCTTTTTTGATCATTTCGCTGCCTTTGATGGCCTCAGCGCCAATGTTCAGCAGACCGACGCTGGGATTCTCCTTGCCCTTGAGCGCAGAATCGAGCGCCGACCCCAGCACCGCAAACTGCAGCAGATGATGTTCGGAGCAATCGACATTGGCCCCCAGGTCCAGCACCGTGGTGGCACCGTTTTTGGCGTTGGGCAAGGGATAGGCAATGGCCGGTCGGTCAATACCGTCGAGAGTCTTGAGGATGTAGCGGGAAATCGCCATCAGCGCCCCGGTATTGCCCGCCGACACTGCTGCATCGGCCGCGCCATCCTTGACTTGCTGGATGGCCACCCGCATGGACGAATTGCGTTTGCGGCGCAACGCCACTTCAACCGGATCATCCATGGCCACCACTTCGGTGGCCGCGATCATCCGCGCACGCGGGTGCGAAAAATCCGCCAGGCTGGCCGAAAGGCCCACCATCAGCAGCGCCGCCTCCGGGTGACGATCCAGAAAATGCCGGCACGCGGGCAGCGTGACCTCAGGGCCGTGATCACCGCCCATGCAATCCACGGCCAGTGTCGTCATGCCCACAGGCCCACCCCGACCGCCCGGCACCGGCCAGACCATGGAAGAACAGGCAAAAGACGCATCAAAAGCAAGGGCCCGCGGCTACCGTGTAGCGCCGGGCCCCACGCCACAGAATCGGTCAGACTTCGGACTTGTTCTTCAGCACCTGACGACCACGGTAAAAACCGTTCGGGCTGATGTGATGACGCAGATGAATCTCGCCGGTGGTCGGCTCGACGGCGGTGCCCGGCACGTTCAGGGCATTGTGCGAACGGTGCATGCCGCGCTTGGACGGAGACTTTTTGTTTTGCTGGACGGCCATGATTGGCTCCTGGGCTGGGTGTTGGGTCGGTAAAAAGCGCCAACTCCACCGGGAGAATTTTGGCGCGAAGCCCCCGATTATAGCCCAACCGGTTGATTTAATTCAATTTATCGCGATGGAGCCCCGCCAAAGCTGCGAACGGATTCGGGCGCTCTGCCTCCGCAGCCTCAAAATCCGGGTCCACCGCGGTCATCGGGACCTGGACCGGGCAAACGTCGTGGCGCGGCACCAGGGGCAACTCCATGAGAAATTCGTCCTCGATCAGATGGAGCAGGTCGAAATTCCGTTCCAGCACCAGCACGTCCTCTTCAGAGGCCTCGTCTTCGGTCTCGGCGGTCTTTTCGTCGGCCACAAACCGGAACGCCCGGTCCACGACCAGATCGACCGGCACCGGCTTGAGGCAACGCTGGCAGGTCAGGGGCACGGTGGCCGCGGCATGCAGGTGCAGCCAGATCTGGTCGACCCCGCCCGCCACCGGACGGGCCTGCCCCTGAGCGGACCAACGCACCCGCGACTCGGGCCCCACCCCCACGGCGGATTCGGCCAGCAGACGCTCCA
>JBGSNW010000171.1:0-1513 GCA_041739435.1 Burkholderiaceae bacterium | reverse complement strand
CACGCCCCATTCGTGCCACAACCGCGCGGCAGCGCGTTCGGTGCGGCGCGCGAGCTTGCCGTGGCTGAAGGTTTTACCGAGGAAGGTGACGGCGCCGGCCCCGGGTCGCTGCGAGGCGTTGCGTGCGAGGATGTCGCCAAGGACCTGGGGTGCGTTCATTTACTTAACTTTACCCCGCCTTCAAGCCCGCTTGGTGCGCCCGGATGACCATGACCACTGGCACCACTAAACTGCTGACATGAGCGCACAACTGTTGATGATCGAAGACGATTCGCGGCTGGCCGGCATGGTCGGCGAATACCTGGGGCAATCGGGTTACGCCTTCGCCCACGCCGCGGACGGACTCACGGGCCTGGCCCACTTGCAAGGCGACACCGGTGCGCCCGCACCCGACCTGGTCATTCTCGACCTCATGCTGCCCGACATCGACGGCCTGGAAGTCTGCCGCCGCATCCGCGCCATGCAGGGCGAGCGCGCTCAGGTGCCGGTGCTCATGCTCACCGCCAAGGGCGACCCGATGGACCGCATCATCGGGCTGGAAATCGGCGCCGACGACTACCTGCCCAAACCTTTCGAGCCCCGCGAATTGCTGGCCCGTGTCCGCGCGGTGCTGCGTCGGCGCGTGGAGGGCGCGGCCCCCAAGGCGAAAACGCTGCAGTTTGGCTCACTGGAGATTGACCGCGATGCCCGCACGGTGTCGGTGGCGGGCAAGGCCTGCGAACTCACGTCCTACCAGTTTGACCTGCTCATCGCGCTGGCCGAGCGCGCCGGTCGCGTGCTCACACGCGACCAGATCATGGAGGCCGTGCGCGGCCGCGAACTCGAGGCGTTTGACCGCTCGATCGACGTGCACATGGGCCGCATCCGCGCCGCCATCGAAGCCGACGCCAAGAACCCCAAGCGCATCCTGACGGTGCGGGGCGTGGGGTATGTGTTTGCGAAGCAGCAGGATTGAGGGATATGGCCCCCACGCTTTTCACTTCGTGTACTGCGCTGCCCCCCGGGGGGGCTGAGCTTGCTTGGGAGCGGCCCGGCGCGGCGCTCTTGGCCCCCACGCTTGTCACAACGCGCCCTGCGCTGCCCCCCAGGGGGGCTGAGCTTGCTTGGGGCAGCCCGGTGCGGCGGGGGTAGGTTCACGCATGGCCTTGTTCAGCGCGTTTTCCCGGCGGTTGTACCTGCGCATCTGGCTGGCGGTGGTGTTTGGCGTGGCCGTGCTCACTGCGGCGGTGGGCTGGGCCTGGCGGGTCGCCGCCGATCACAGCATGCCCACGCTACCGCCCCGGGAGGTGATGGTTCGCAACACGGCAGGCGAGTTGCTGGGCTCGGCGCAAACGCCACCTGGACGCATGATGGGACAACCGATCGAATTCACGGTGACGCTCAATGACGGCCAGACCCTGCAGATCGTCATGCCCTCGCGCCGTCGGGGCCCACCCGCCAGCCCGCCACCTCCGTGGATGCGCCCCCCCTTCGGTTTTGTCTGGATGCTCGCGCTGGTGGGCCTGGCGCTGTC
>JBGSNW010000154.1:0-5379 GCA_041739435.1 Burkholderiaceae bacterium | reverse complement strand
GTCGCGGCCGGGGGGGATCAGGCGCGCGGCCTCGGGTTCGGGCAGCGCCTCCACCTGGCGCAGCGCCTTGCCCATCACGCGGCTGCGCTGCTCGGCACTGTTCAGGGTGTTGAGCACGGTTTCGGTCTGCGTGCGCACCTTGGCCAGCACGTCGCCGAACTTGCCGAACTCGGTCTTGACGGCGCCCAGCACCTGCCAGACTTCGCTGGAGCGTTTTTCCAGCGCCAGGGTGCGAAACCCCATCTGCAGCGAGTTCATCAGGGCCATCAGGGTGGTGGGGCCGGCCAGCGTGATGCGATGCTCGCGCTGCAGCACTTCCATCAGGCCCGGCCGGCGCAGCACCTCGGCGTACAGGCCTTCGGTGGGCAGGAACAGGATGGCGAAGTCGGTGGTGTAGGGCGGTTCGATGTATTTTTCGGAGATGGATCTGGCTTCCAGCCGGATGCGGTTTTCCAGCGCCTTGCCCGCCGCCTCGGCGCCCGGCACGTCGGCACGCTGCTGCGCGTCGAGCAGGCGCTCGTAGTCTTCATTGGGAAATTTCGCATCGATCGGCAACCACAGCGGTTCGCCGGAGTCGGACCGCCCCGGCAGGCGCACGGCAAAGTCCACCGGGTTCTTGCTGCCGGGTCGCGTGGCCACCTGCGCGGCGTACTGGTCGGGCGCAAACACCTGCTCGAGCAGGGCGCCCAGCTGCGCCTCGCCGAACATGCCACGGGTCTTCACGTTGGTCAGCAGGTGCTTCAAGTCGCCCACGCCCTGCGCCAGCGTCTGCATTTCACCCAGGCCCTTGTGCACCTGCTCCAGCCGGTCGGCCACCTGCTTGAAGCTTTCGCCCAGACGCGACTCCAGCGTGGCCTGCAGTTTTTCGTCGACCGTCCTGCGCATCTCGTCGAGCTTGGCGCTGTTGGACTGCTGCAGTTGCGCCAATTGCGCCTCCAGCGTGGCGCGCACCTCGCCGATGCGCCGGGCGTTGGATTCACTCAGGTTCTGGAGTTGTGTGGTCAGCGTGTCGGACAGGCTTTTCTGCATCAGCGTGAGCTGCTGCGCAAAGGCGTCGATCTGCGTGTTCTGGGTGCGGATGGCTTCGGCGCTTTGCTGCACCAGGGTCTGCTGGAAGGTGGCAAAGGTCTGGGCCAGTTCCTGCCGGGCATCGCGCGAGGATTCGCTGACCTCGCGGCGCAATTCGCGCTCCAGGCGCTCGTTGCCCGACTGCACCACCGTGGCCAGCGCGTTGCGGCCGCCATCGTCGGCCGGCCGACGCAGCGCAAGCCAGAGCACCAGCAGCAGGTTGACCGCCGCCAGCGCCAACAGCAGCCAGACCTTGAGATCGTCCATGCCGGCTCAGCGCTTGAGGACCTCGGGGTTCAATGCGGTGAGGGGCTTGCCTTGCGTCAGGAATCCGATGAGGTTGTCGGCCGCCAGGTTGGCCATGGCCTTGCGTGTCGGGATCGTGGCGCTGGCAATGTGCGGCGTCAGCACCACGTTGGGCACGGTCAGCAAATCGGGGTGCACCTTGGGTTCACCCTCGAACACGTCCAGCCCGGCGGCCGCAATGCGCCTGTCGCGCAGGGCGGCGGCCAGCGCCGCATCGTCCACGATGCCACCGCGTGCGATGTTGATCAGGGTTGCCGTGGGCTTCATCTTCGCGATTTCGTCCGCACCAATGGCGTGGTGGGACTCGGCCGAATACGGCAGCACCAGCACCAGGTGGTCGGCCGACTGCAGCAGCTCGTCCTTGCTCACGTAACGCGCCTTGCACCCGGCTTCGAGTTCCGGCGAGAGGCGTGATCGGTTGTGGTAGATCACGTTCATGCCAAAACCGTGCGCACCGCGCCGCGCAATGCCCTGCCCGATGCGGCCCATGCCAAGAATGCCCAGCGTGGCGCCGTGCACGTCGCTGCCGGCAAACATGTCGTAACTCCATTTGGTCCAGCGGCCCGCGCGCAGGTAATGCTCGCTTTCGGTCACGCGGCGCGCCGTGGCCATGAGCAGGGCAAAGCCGAAATCGGCCGTGGTTTCGGTCAGCACATCCGGCGCGTTGGTGGCCACCACGCCAGCGGCGGTCATGGCCGGCACGTCAAAATTGTTGTAGCCCACCGACATGTTGGCCACGATCTTCAGGTCCGGGCAGGCCGCCAGCACTTCGGCGTCGATGCGCTCGCCGCCAGTGGTGAAGGCCCCCGCCTTGCCGCGCAGGCGCTCGATGAGCTGCGGCTTGGTCCAGATGTCGTCAGCCGGGTTGGTTTCGACCTCGAAGGTCTGGGACAGGCGCGCGATCACTTCGGGGAAAACGGCGCGGGCGATCAGAATTTTCGGTTTGCTCATGAGAAATTACCTGAACCAGATGAAGGTCATGACGATGAACAGCGGGACCAGCACCCCGACCGACCACGCCATGTAGCCAAAGAAGCTTGGCATTTTGACACCCCGGTCTTCCGCAATGGCCTTGACCATGAGGTTGGGCGCGTTGCCGATGTAGGTATTGGCCCCCATGAAGACCGCGCCGGCCGATATCGCCGCCAGCGTGGGCGCCAGTGTTGTCATCAACACCTGCGGGTCACCCCCCGCCGTGTTGAAGAACACCAGATAGGTCGGCGCGTTGTCCAGGAACGAACTCAAAAAACCTGTGGCCCAGAAGTACATGGCCGGATCGGGTGAGCCGTCCGCCCGCGTGACGGCCGACACCACGGCGGCAAACGGCCCATTCAGTCCCGCCTTGAGCATGGCGATCACGGGAATGATGGTCAGAAAGATGCCCGCGAACAACTTGGCCACTTCGGCCATGGGCCCCCAGGAAAACTGGTTGTCGTCATGCACCTTGCTCGGTGTGATCCGGAGCGAGAGGAACGTCACGGCAATCAGACCGAGATCGCGAACAATGCCGGGCAGGCCGACTTCGGTACCCAGGATGTTGAACGACACCGGGGACTTCCAGAGACCGCTCATCAACACCAGCGCCACAATCACCCCGAGCAGCCAGAAATTGCGTGCGCCGTCAAAGCCGGCGCGCCCCGTGTCCGGCGTCGGGTCGGCTGGCAGGATTTCCTCCCGCCGGTGGTAGTACCAGCTGTCCAGGGCGAAGAAGATCGCCAGGAGTGCGCCGATCGTGAACAAGGTCTCCGGGAAGATGTGGGAAGCCGTCCAGAAGAAGTCGACGCCCTTCAGGAAGCCCAGAAACAGCGGCGGGTCGCCCAGCGGTGTCAGCGAACCCCCGACGTTCGACACGCAAAAGATGAAAAACACGACCACGTGGGCCTTGTGCTTGCGATTGTCGTTGGCGCGGATCAGCGGGCGAATCAGCAGCATCGAGGCTCCCGTCGTGCCCATGAGGCTGGCCAGCACCGAACCCATGGCCAGAATCCCGACATTCAGACCGGGGCTCCCATGCAGGTTGCCCCGAATGAAGATGCCACCGGCCACCGCGAACAGCGCCGTGAGCAGGAAGATGAACGGAAGGTATTCGGCCAGCAGCGCATGGGCAAAACCGGCAGCCGCGGCGCCGGGGCCGAACGTCACCGAGAACGGCACCAGGAACATCAGGGCCCACGCCGCGGCAATCTTGCCGAAGTGGTGATGCCAGAACATGGGCGCCAGCAACGGGACCAGCGCGATGGACAGCAGGATGCCCGCGAACGGCACGCCCCACCACACCGAGAGCTGGCTACCGTCCAGTTCGGCGGCCGCGGCGCCGGCCGATGCACAGGCCAGCAGCAGGAAGAGCCCTGCCCAACGCAAGCATTTCATCTGTGAGTCTCCATCCGGATTTCATGTATTGCGGCGGCCTGAAACGGACTTGCCCGCGCAGCCGGCAAAGTTTTGAAGCATAACAGTCAGCCGGTGGGCGCAATCTCGAACACCTGGCGCAGGTACGCCAGGTATTTTTCGTCGTCGCACATGTTCTTGGACGGCGTGTCCGACAGCTTGGCCACCGGCTGGCCGTTGCAGCGCACCATCTTGATCACGATCTGCAGCGGCACATGGCGTGGCGGGTCGCCCAGGTCGTTGGTCAGGTTGGTGCCGATGCCGAACGCCAGCTGGCAGCGGCCGCGAAACTGCTGGTACAGCTCGATGGTGCGCGGCACCGTCAGGCTGTCGCTGAAAATCAGGGTCTTGGTCAGGGGATCGACCCGGTTCCGGCGATAGTGTTCGATCAGGCGCTCGCCCCAGTCGAACGGGTCGCCCGAGTCGTGGCGCGCGCCGTCGAACAGCTTGCAGAAATACAGGTCGAAGTCGCGCAGGAAGGCGTTCATGCCGTACACGTCCGACAGCGCAATCCCCAGGTCACCGCGGTATTCCCGGGCCCACGACTCAAAGCCGAACACCTGGCTGTCGCGCAGGCGCGGCCCCAGCGCCTGACAGGCCTGCAGGTATTCATGGGCCATCGTGCCCAGGGGCGTGAGCCCGAGCTTCATGGCGAACAACACGTTGCTGGTACCCGCCAGCTGGCCCGTGGCGCCGGAGCCCAGGCGGCTGGCCAGCACACGCAGGATCTCCTCGTGCCAGGCCCTGGAAAAGCGGCGCCGGGTGCCGTAGTCGGCGATCTTCAGTTCGCTCAGGCCACTCGCCTGCAGCTGCCCGATCTTGACGTCCAGCCGGCGTCGGCCTTCGACAAAATCAGGCATTTTCTGCGTGTTGCGGAAATACACCTCGTTGACGATGGCCAGCACCGGAATCTCGAACAGGATGGTGTGCAGCCAGGGCCCCTGGATCGTGATGTCGATTTCGCCCGACGGCAAGGGCGTGACGGTCACGTATTTCTCGTTGAGCCGGAACAGGCCCAGAAAGTCCACAAAATCGCTTTTGATGAATCGCATGGACCGCAGGTACGCCAGTTCGGCGTCCTGGAAATGCAGACCACACAGCGAGCGGATTTCGTCGCGGATCTCCTGCACATACGGCGCCAGGGCGACGCCGGGGTTGCGGCACTTGAAACGGTATTCGACCTGCGCACCGGGAAACTGGTGCAGCACCACCTGCATCATGGTGAACTTGTAGAGGTCGGTGTCGAGAAGGCTGGTGATGATCATGGGCCTGCGGGGTCTCCTGCTGCTACTGTAGCCGCATCCGTTGCGGCGTCCGCAGGGGTCACTTGCCCCGCTACTGGCCCCGCTACTTGCCCCGCCACCAGCGTCACCACACGGTCGGCCTGGTCGGCCAGGATGCGGTTTTGCTCGGCCACCAGCATGGGCACGCCCTGCGCCTTGAGGGCCAGCAGGGCGTCGCGGATGGATTCCACCAGCACCGGGGCGATGCCTTCGCACGGTTCGTCCAGCAACAGCAGCCGGGGTTGGGTCATCAGGGTGCGGGCGATGGCCAGCATCTGCTGCTCGCCCCCGCTCATCCGTGCCGCGGGCCGGTGCAGCATGGTGCGCAACGCGG
>JBGSNW010000085.1:0-11907 GCA_041739435.1 Burkholderiaceae bacterium | reverse complement strand
GGGGGTCGCCGTCGTGCAGCCCGGGCAGATGCACCCCGGCGTCCAGCAGCAGCGGCACGCCCGCGTGCAGCATGTAGGCCACCGGCGGATTGACCCATTTCATGGACGGGCTGGAGCCGGCCGGCCCATCGGTGGCACGGTGCGCAAACTTGGCGCCCGCGGGACGGGCATCACAAAACGCGGCAAACCGATCGCGAATGTCCTCGCGGGTGAGCTCGGCGTAGTGCAGCATGCACGCGTGCCAGCCCACGGGCCAACCCAGCGCCAACACCAGCTCGCGCGGCAGGCCAAACGGCAAGTCAAAGCCCCCCACCCAGTCGCCGGGTTGTTGCAGCCAGTGGCGCCAGGCCTCCAGCGTTTCAAAGCGTTCCAGCCGCGACAGCACGACGCGGCCCTGCGCTTGTTCGCCCAGGGCCATGACCACGGGCTTGTTGCGCGAGGGGCGGCTGGAAAAATCGCAGCCGACCAGCAGGCCGGTCACGTCAGGTCAAACCCGGCCGATGATGGACGCGGTGGCCATGAGCTCTTCGAGCAGGGCCAGCGACACCTTGCCCGACACCGCATAAGGGTCGAGTTCGGGCTTTTCGGAATATTTGAGCAGGATGGAATGGTTGAGCTTGGACAGGTTCACCTGCCCCATCGTCCAGCCGCCAAAGCGCCGCTCGGAGATTTCCTCATAGTGCAGCAGCACCACGTCCTTGTGGCGCGGGTCCCGCTGGATATGCCCGTACAGTTCGCAGACCGGCATGCGCCCGCCCTCGATGGCCTGCAGGAAGATGCCGCCGCCATAACACAGGATGCCGGTGATGCCGCTGCCCGGGTTGTGCTGGCGCGACTGCGTGAGGATCGCCTCGATGGCGTCCGCGCTGTTGTCCACCGCGCGGCTGGCGTAGAGCAAACGTACCAGCATGGTCAGCCTTTCCGTGGGATGAGCGAGAGGAATTCGCGCCGCAGGTTCGGGTCCTTGAGGAACACGCCACGCATGACCGAGTTGATCATCCTGCTGTCCAGGTCCTTGACGCCGCGCCAGGCCATGCAGTAGTGGCTGGCCTCCATCACGATGGCCAGCCCGTCGGGCTGGGTTTTTTCCATGATGAGGTCGGCCAGCTGCACCACGGCTTCTTCCTGGATCTGCGGCCGCCCCATGACCCATTCGGCCAGCCTGGCGTATTTGGACAGGCCGATCACGTTGGTGTGTTCGTTGGGCAGCACGCCGATCCAGACCTGGCCGATGACCGGGCAGAAATGGTGGCTGCAGGCGCTGCGCACGGTGATGGGCCCGACGATCATCAGCTCGTTGAGGTGCTCGGCATTGGGAAACTCGGTGATGCTGGGCGGCTCGACATAACGGCCGCGAAATACCTCGTTGACGTACATCTTGGCCACGCGGCGTGCCGTGTTGCGGGTGTTGTGGTCCCCGGCGGTGTCGATCACCAGGCTGTCGAGCACGCCCTGCATCTTGATTTCGACCTCGTCGAGCATCCGCTCCAGCTCGCCCGGTTCGATGAACTTCGCGATGTTGTCATTGGCATGAAAACGCTTGCGCGAGGCCAGCAACCGCTCGCGAATTTTCACGGACACGGGAACGCCATCGGCATTCGCGCCATCTTCGGCTTCGGCCTGTTTCATGGTGTCTTGAGACTTCATTAACATGCCCGCATCGTACCAGTGATTTTTTTGTAAGGTTTTTAGGGCTTAGCCCCCGTCAAAAGGTGAATGTCAGCTATCTATTAAGTAGCATCCGGGATGGCCAGGGCATTCAGGATCGGCGCGATTCAATAGCGGTACCCGCTCAGGAAAAGCGCAGCGCGCACCAGCGCGAACGCCACCCGGTCGCGCAAACGCTGTCGCCACGGACGGGCCGCGTACAGCGATGCATCGACCGCACGGGCCTCGTGACGCACGGCGTGCAGCAGGCGGGCCCGCAAATCCTGCGCGAATGCCCGGTTTTCGACCATCACGTTGGCTTCGCGCGCGAGCAGCAGGCTCAACGGATCCAGGTTGGACGAACCCACCGTCGCCCACTGCCCGTCGATCACGGCCACCTTGGCATGCAGAAAACTGGCCGTGTATTCAAAAATTTCGACTCCGGCGCCCAGCAGCGCCCCATAAACCGGCCGGGTGGCATGGTATTGAAAGAAATACTCGTACCGCCCCTGCAGCAGCAACTGCACCCTGACGCCACGCCGCGCCGCGTGAACCAGGGCCTGGCGCAGCTTGCGCCCGGGCAGGAAATACGCATTGGCAATCAGGATTTCTTCACGCGCCGCGCCGATGGCCCGGCGGTACGCTTTCTCGATCCGGGCACGATGCCGCACGTTGTCGCGCAACAGCAGCGTGGCCCGAACCGGTGTGCCGGTGTGGGGCAGCACAGGCCGCACCATCCCATGGTCACTGGCGCCACCCGGCAACCCGGCGCCACGCAAAGCCGCCAGGGCCTCGCTCAGCCGTCGGCCACGCACGTCGTCCGCGGCGCGCATGCGCCACCAGAGCTGGATCATCGCGTCGCGCATCTCGCGCACCAGATCGCTCGATGTGCACAGGGCGAAGTCGAACCGGGGCGCCGTCAGCGCTCCATGGTTGGGGTCGTGCAGATCGTCCAGGATGTTGATGCCGCCGCAAAATGCCAGCTCGCCGTCCACCACACAGAGCTTGCGGTGCAGGCGCCGCCAGCGGCTGGGAATCAGCAGCCCCAGCGCGCCCAACGGGGCAAAAATATGCCACTGCACCCCCGCCGCGGCAAAACGTTCGGGCCACGGCGCCGTCAGCGCGGGCGTGCCCACGCCGTCCACCACCAGGTAGGTGGCCACGCCGCGCCGGGCCGCCCGCTCCATGGCTTCGGCCACTTGTGCGCCCGAGCCCGTGACGTCGAAAATATAGGTTTCGAGCCGGATTTCCTCGCGGGCGTGGTCCATCGCCTGCACCAGCGCCGCGAAATACGTGGCACTGCCCTGCAGCAGCCGAAGCTGGCTTGTCTGCGGTGAAAGCGCTTCGGCGCGGTTCATTTCAAAGCTGGAATTGGGCCAGCAGGGGCAGATGATCGGACATGCGCCACCAGATGCGTCCACGTGGCACCTCCAGATCCAGCGGCTGCAGTCCACGCGCATACACATGGTCCAGCTGCACCAGCGGCAGCCGGGCCGGAAAAGTTGCATGGGGCTTGTCGTGCGAGATCAACCGGATCGACCCCAGACTGTGCCGCACCCGCGTGCCCCAGTCGTTGAAGTCGCCCGCGACCACAAGTGGCATCTCGGCCGGAATCTCGCGCAGGATGAAGCGGCGCAACTGCTCGATCTGCCGCATGCGGCTGGCCGGGATCAGGCCCAGATGGACCACGATCACATGGATCGGACGCCCCTGCACCACCACCTCCACGTGCAGCAGGCCACGCTGCTCGAAGCGGTGGTCCGACATGTCCTCGTGCTGGTGCGCAATGATGGGCCAGCGCGACAGCAGCGCATTGCCGTGCTCGCCATGGCGCGTGACCGCGTTGGTCTTGTAGATGGCCTCGTAGCCTTCAGGGGCCAGAAAGTCGGCCTGCGGCAACTCGGGCCAGCGGGTGAAATACTGCTCTTCGCGCCGGTGCATCTTGCGCACCTCCTGCAGGCACACGATGTCGGCGTCAAGCTGCTCCACCGCGTGCCCCAGGTTGTGGATTTCCAGCCGACGGCGCGGCCCCAGCCCCTGAACCCCCTTGTGGATGTTGTAGGTGGCAACGCGCAATGTGGTCTGAGGAGTGTTCACAGCGCAAATTGTGGCAGCATGAGAATGGCCTCGGCGTTGGACGGCGAGAAACAGGCATCGGCGGCCGCCAGGTACGGCAGCCAGCGATGCGCGGTGTGCTCGCGCGGGTTCAGCCGCACCGGCAGCGGCGTTGGCACACACAGGCTGAACAGGTGCTCGGTATTGCGCGTCACGCCAGGCGCATAACGGTGTGCCCACTGCGGGTAGATGTCGTAGACGTTGATCAGCCCCCAGTCACGCAGGGCGTCTGACAGACCGGTCCCGGCGCTGCAGTCGATCCCGGTCTCTTCCTGCACTTCGCGCGCCGCGGTCAGGGCCATCGGCTCGTCTGGCGAATCCTTGCTGCCGGTGATCGACTGCCAGTGTTCGCCTTCGTCGGCACGCCGGATCAGCAGCACCTCCAGCCCCGGCGTGTGAACGACCACCAGCACCGACTCCGGAATTTTGAACCGAACGGTTGGAAGAGGCATGCTTTAGTTCCGGCGATTTCAGCCGATCTCAAATGGGTGAACCGACTCCAGAATTTACACGCACCGGAACTTCACGCCGCAGGGCCACGCCGCCGCGGCGAGCCTGGGAGCGCCTGATGGCCACCGATGCATGCCGCATTTCGGGTACCCGCGCCCTGGTGATCGACAGCAATCCCACCTCGCGCAGCGTCCTGGTGTCCCAGCTCAACGAGTTCGGGCTTAAAACGGTGGTGCAGATCAGCCGCGTGCGCGACGCCATGAGTCGCCTGGAATTCTCGGAATTCGAATTCGTGCTGTGTGAGCACAATTTCCGTGACGACACCTACTCGGGCCAGGCCTTGCTCGACGACCTGCGCCGCGCCCAGTTGCTGCCGTTTTCCACCGTTTTCATCATGGTCACGGGCGAGGCTTCTTACGAAAAAGTGGCCGAGGCGGCGGAATCGGCACTGGACGGCTATCTGCTCAAGCCCTACTCGTCCGGCACGCTCCATGAGCGGTTGAGTCAGGCGCGACACCGCAAGGTGCATCTGCGCCCGATCTTCGAAGCCATCGAGTCCGGGGAATTCGAGCGCGCGGCGTCCATTTGCCTGCAGCGCTTTGAGGCCCGGGAACTTTACTGGCTGTACGCCGCGCGCATCGGGGCCGAACTGTTGTTGCGCATCGGGCGCCACCAGGACGCCCAAAAACTCTTCGAAGCCGTCATTGCCGCCAAAACCGTTCCATGGGCACGCCTGGGCGTCGCGCGCGCGCGGCTGGAGTCGGGCCAGACCAGCAAGGCGGTGGCCACGCTGGAGGGAATGATCAGCGAAGACCCGATGTACGCCGATGCCTACGATGTGTTGGGCCGTGCGCATTTTGACAACGGAAACTTTGCCGCGGCGCTGGAAACATTCCGCGTGGCCAGCGAGCTCACGCCCGCTTCCGTGGCGCGGCTGCAGAAGCACGGAATGATGTCGTTCTACACCGGCGACCGTGAAAATGCGGCCAAGGCGCTGCACCGCGCCACCGTGCTGGGCTTCGAATCCAAGATGTTCGATCCTCAGTCCCTGGTGCTGCTGGCCTTCACGCATTTCGAAGGCGGTGACGGCAAGAGCCTGAGCCGCTGCCGCGACCAGATGGAACGCATCCTGGAGCGCCAGCCGGACAGTCCGCGCGTTCGCCGCCTGTCCAAGGTGGTGCGCATGCTGGAAATGCTGCAGCAGCGCAAAGTCGGGCCGGCCGTGGAGGCGATCCGCAGCGAGGCACTGGAGTTACGCACACCGGAATTCGATTTCGAGGCAGCCTGCAACCTGCTGACGCTGCTGAGTGCATTGGCGTCGACCTCGATCGACCTGGATGAAGCGCAATCCTGGGTTCGGACGATGGGTTTGCGCTATTGCAACACCCGCGGCGTCAACGAAATGCTCAACCAGAGTGCCGCTGCGCACGCCCCGTACGTCGACGAACTGCGTCACACCCATGCCCAGATCACAAAACAAGCCGAACAGGCCATGTCCATCAGTCTGGGTGGTGACCCGCGTGGCGCCATCATGGCACTGATCGCGCACGGCACCAGCTCACTCAACGGCAAGCTGATCGACCTGGCCAGCCTGGCCCTGCAACGCCACGAAGCACGCATCAACGACGCACACGCGTTGCGGGAACAGATTGATGAGCTGCGCTCGCGCTTCGGGATGGGCTCCACACGCGCCACCCTGGGCGCCGAGAATCAGCGCCCCGCGGGCAGTATCAGCTTGCGTGTGGCCACCCCAAAACCGCCCCCCACGGCATTGGCCACGCCTGCTGAAACAGCAGTCACCGCGGCGGTGTCCTGAAAATCCGTCAATCCCGCAGGCGTCCGTGCATGTGGCGCGAAGCCGTCAAGCGGTGACGGTCGAGGTACTGCGCAGCCGGATGTGGAGTTCGCGCAGCTGCTTCTCGTCCACCGGCGACGGGGCCTGTGTCAACAGACACTGGGCGCGCTGGGTCTTGGGGAAAGCGATCACGTCGCGGATCGACTCCGCGCCGGTCATGAGCGTGACGATGCGGTCCAGGCCAAAAGCCAGGCCACCGTGCGGCGGGGCTCCATATTGCAGCGCGTCGAGCAGAAAGCCGAACTTGAGCTGGGCTTCTTCGGGCGTGATCTTCAGCGCGTCGAACACCTTCTGCTGCACGGCCGCAGTGTGAATACGCACCGAACCACCGCCAATCTCCCAGCCGTTGAGCACCATGTCGTAGCCTTTGGCCACGCACTTCTCGGGCGCGGTCACCATCCAGTCTTCGTGGCCGTCTTTCGGGGCGGTGAACGGGTGGTGCACGGCCGTCCAGCGGTCGGCTTCCTCATCGTGCTCGAACATGGGGAAATCCACCACCCACATCGGCGCCCAGCGGGCTTCGAACAGGCCGTTTTTCTTGCCCAGTTCGCTGTGGCCAATCTTCAGGCGCAGCGCGCCAATGGCGTCGTTGACCACCTTGGCCTTGTCGGCACCGAAAAAGATGATGTCACCGTCCTGTGCGGCGGTGCGCTTGAGGATCTCGGCCACGGCGGCATCGTGCAGGTTTTTCACGATGGGGCTCTGCAGTCCGTCGCGGCCCTTGGCCACTTCATTGACCTTGATCCAGGCCAGGCCCTTGGCGCCGTAGATCTTGACAAATTCGGTGTAGGCGTCAATCTCGCTGCGGCTGATTTCGGCCCCGCCGCGCACGCACAACGCAACCACGCGACCGTTCGACATGGTGGCGGGGGCACTGAAGACCTTGAAGTCCACGTCGGCCATCACGTCGGTCAGTTCAGTGAATTCGAGCTTGACCCGCAGATCCGGCTTGTCGGAGCCGAAGCGGCGCATCGCTTCGCCGTAGGCCATGACGGGGAACTCCCCCAGGTCCACATTCATGGTGTTCTTGAACACGGTCTTGATCATGCCCTGGAACATGTCACGGATGTCTTCCTCGGACAGGAACGAGGTTTCGATATCGATCTGCGTGAACTCGGGCTGGCGGTCGGCACGCAGGTCTTCGTCGCGAAAGCATTTGGTGATCTGGTAGTAGCGGTCAAAACCGGCCACCATCAACAACTGCTTGAACAATTGCGGCGACTGCGGCAACGCGAAGAAGTGACCATCGTGCACACGGCTTGGCACCAGGTAGTCGCGCGCGCCTTCCGGCGTGCTCTTGGTCAGCATCGGCGTCTCGATGTCGATGAAGCCATGGGCGTCGAGGAACTTGCGCACTTCCATGGCCACGCGATAGCGCAGCATCAGGTTGTTCTGCATGTACGGACGGCGCAGGTCCAGCACGCGGTGGGTCAGGCGCGTGGTTTCCGACAGGTTTTCATCGTCCAGCTGGAACGGAGGCGTGACCGACGGATTGAGCACGGTCATTTCCTGGCACAACACCTCGATCTTGCCGCTCTTGAGATTGTCGTTGGTCGTGCCAGCGGGCCGCGCCCGCACCAGCCCCTTGACCTGGACGCAGTACTCGTTGCGCAAACCCTCTGCCGCGGCAAACATTTCGGGTCGATCGGGGTCGCACACCACCTGAACGTAGCCCTCGCGGTCACGCAGATCGACAAAGATCACGCCACCATGGTCGCGCCGACGATTGACCCAGCCACACAGGCTGACAGATTGGCCCAACTGGGCTTCGGTCACCAGACCGCAATAATGGGAGCGCATTGCCATTGTGAATTTCCAGCGTAAAAAAACAGGGATGGGTTCAACGCCCCAACGGGGCGTGGTCAGGAGTTCGGAGGCGTGTAAGAAGACACGACAGCCGACGAGGGCACCACCACGCCCATCGAGACGATGTACTTGAGCGCGTCGTCCACACTCATGCGCAGCTCGATGCAATCCGCGCGGGGCAGCATCACCAGGTAGCCGCCTGTCGGATTGGGGGTGGTGGGGACATACACGCTGAGGTAGTCGCCACTGAGGTGATTGGCCACATCACCACTCGGCGCACCGGTCACGAAAGCGATGGTCCAGACGCCCTTGTGGGGCCACTGAATCAGCACCGCCTTGCGAAATGCATTGCCATTCTCGGAAAAAAGGGTGTCCGAAACCTGTTTGACCCCGGAATAGATGGAGCGCACGACCGGAATGCGGTGCAGCAGCGCATGCCACCAGTCCACCAGCTTGCGCCCCAGGAAATTGCTGGCGGTCGCGCCCACCACCAGCAGAATCAGGAAAGCCAGCAGGACGCCGAAGCCAGGGATATGAAACCCCAGAAGTTTGTCGGGTTGCCAGCCGCCCGGCAGGATCAGCAGCGTCTGATCCAGGATGCCGATCACCCACTGCAATACCCAAACGGTGATGGTGATCGGGATGATCACCAGCAGGCCGGAAAGCAGCCACTTGCGCAACGCCGTCATCATGGGCCTTTGCCCGCCGCAGGCGCAGCAGCCGGCGCAGCCGCGGCTCCGGCAGACTTGGCAGGGGAGGAATCGGGAGAGCTGGCGGGCGCGGCCGGTTCGCCGGACGCTGCAGCAGGGGCGGCGTCGGCCTTGCCGGCGTCGGCTGCGGGAGAAGGTGCGCTGCCGCCGGTATTGCCGCCACGAAAATCAGTCACGTACCAGCCCGAGCCCTTGAGCTGGAAACCAGCGGCCGTCACCTGCTTGGCAAAGGTATCCGCACCACAGGACGGGCATACCGTCAGCAGCGGATCCGACATTTTCTGCAGAACATCCTTGGCGTGCCCGCAGGTGTTGCATCGATAGGCGTAGATTGGCATGACGTGTGGTGAATGGTGCGAGCCGAAAAACCTTTAATTATAGGCGGCGCCCCCATTTTCAAGCTCAAAGACGCACCCGAAGCAGCACCTGCATCGCGATCAGCCCCAGTGCGAAACCAATGCCGCCATAAATCAGGCCCTGCAACAGCCGGTTGGTCCGTTTTTGCTCGACCAGCAACTGCTCGATTTCCCGGCGCGCGTCGCCAGGGCGCTGGCGCAGAAAGTCCGCCAGCAGCCGTGGCAGTTCCGGCAGAAGTTTCGCGTAGCGCGGCGCCTCGTCACGCAATTGCTGGACCAGTCGTTGTGGCCCGACCTGCTCGACCATCCAGGACTCCAGGAAGGGCTTGGCGGTGGCCCAGAGATCGAGATCCGGGTCCAGGTCGCGGCCCAGGCCCTCGATGTTGAGCAGGGTTTTTTGCAGCAGCACCAGTTGCGGCTGGATTTCCACATGGAAGCGGCGCGAGGTCTGGAACAGGCGCATGAGCACCATGCCCAGCGAAATTTCCTTGAGCGGACGGTCAAAGTACGGCTCGCAGACGCTGCGGATGGCCGACTCCAGTTCGTCCACCCGCGTGCCGGCGGGAACCCAGCCGGATTCGATGTGCAGCTCGGCCACGCGCTTGTAGTCGCGCCGGAAGAAAGCCGTGAAGTTCTGCGCCAGGTATTCCTTGTCGAACTCGGTCAGCGTGCCGACGATGCCGAAATCGAGCGAAATGTAGCGCCCGAAGGTGGCCGGATCGACGCTGACCTGGATATTGCCCGGGTGCATGTCGGCATGAAAGAAGCCGTCGCGGAACACCTGGGTGAAGAAGATGGTCACGCCATCGCGCGCCAGCTTTTTGGAGTCGACCCCGGCCTCGCGCAGCCGCGCCGCGTGGCTGATGGGGATACCCGTCATGCGCTCCATCACGATGACTTCGGGCTGGCAGTATTCCCAGAACATCTCGGGAATCAGCACCAGGTCGAGCCCGGCCATGTTGCGGCGCAGTTGCGCGGCGCTGGAGGCCTCGCGCACCAGATCGAGCTCGTCGTGCAGGTATTTGTCGAATTCGGCCACCACCTCGCGTGGCTTGAGCCGCTTGCCGTCGGCCGACAGCCGCTCGACCCAGCCGGCCATCATGCGCATGAGGCTCAAATCCTTGTCGATGGCACCCAACATGCCGGGGCGCAGCACCTTCACGGCCACCTCGCGTTCGCGCCCGGTGCGGTCGCGCAGCACGGCAAAGTGCACCTGCGCGATGGACGCGCTGGCCACCGGCTCGCGCTCGAACTGCGTGAAGATTTCCGCCACCGGCTTGCGGAACGCCCGTTCGATGGTCGCCACGGCCACGTCGGAGGCAAACGGCGGCACGCGGTCCTGCAGGCGGGCCAGCTCGTCGGCAATGTCGGCGGGCAGCAGGTCGCGCCGGGTGGACAGCACCTGGCCGAACTTCACAAAAATCGGACCCAGCCGCTCCAGTGCCTCGCGCAGACGCTGGCCGCGTGGGGCGTCCAGTTTGCGTCCGAACGAGACGATGCGCGTCACCAGCCGCAGGCCTCGGTGGCTGAAGCTGGAGAGCACCAGTTCGTCCAGCCCGTGGCGCAGGACGATCCAGACAATGGTGATGCCACGCAGCAGGCGGCTCATGACGAGCCCCGCCGAGAACCTGTGGCCACGAACTGTCGCAACGCGTCGGCAAAGTTGCGGGCCGTTTCGGTCAGCATGTGGGCCGGAGCATCGCCCACGAGGCGCGACAGGTCTTCCTCGGCGTCCCAGCGAACGTGGTCGGCCAGCCAGTTGACTTCGGCGGCCAGCTGCACGTCGCCCTCGATGCGCACGGGCGGCTTGTCGCCGCGCAGCGCGGCCTGTGCCAGGCCCAGGGGAGACTCCTCGGTGATGGTCAGGGTCAGGTCGGCCCGCGCGTCGGCCGGTGCGCGCTCCAGCAGGCCGGCCGGGGTTGCAATGAATTGAATGGCGAACCCTCGCCACTGGGCGAGGACCACGCGGCCTTTTTGCCTTGTAAGCCGGGCCATGGCCTCGTCTTCCTGCATGAGCACGTGGTTCAGGAACAGCACCACACGCTGCTGGACTTCATCAACCATCCATTCCGGTGGCCGCAGCACTTTGCCGACACGTTCGAAAAGATCGTCCAGAAAGGGAATGGGGGACTGTGTTGCCATGGTCCCCCATTATCCGGTGAATGCGCCGCGTCCCACCCCGGCAGACGCGCCGCGGCACCCGTCACGCGTCCAGGCGGTTATTGCAGGGCCTGCACGCCGGCCACCAGCCAGCCGGATGTGCCCGCCTTGGGTTTGGTCATGTTCCAGACTTCACGGAACGGGCTCGGCCCCGCGGACGGCTGCTCGCGGATGATGCCGCTGAACTCGACGCTGGCCATGTAACCGTCGCCCAGGTCCTCAATGCCCAGCAGTTGTGCCTCGAGCGTGACCACGTCGGTCCGGTTGGGCTGGCCGTCCTGGTGGGCCTCGCGCTCGGCCAGTTGCGACTTGATCTCGCCCACCATCTCGTCGGTCATCATCGAACGCAGGGTGGCCACGTCAGAGCGGTCCCAGGCATCCTGCAGCGTCACAAAATTGCGTTTGGCGGCCGTCAGGAAACCCTCGGCGTCGAACCCGGCGGGAATGCCCCAGTTCTGGCCATCCGAGAGCGCCGAACCGATGATGGAACCCGTGCTGCCCGTCACTGGCGGGCTGGACTGGAAGGCGGTGGCGCCGCGCTCCCAGGGCCGGGCCGAAGCGTCGTTGCCAACCTTTTCGGGGTTGTACTGGCTGGGTGTGACGGTGTTGGATGCGTCGGCCGCACCCTGAAAGGCATAAGGACTGCGGCGTGGCGCGGCACCGCCCGCGCGGGCGCGCATGACCATGCCAACCACCACCATCACCGCCAGGGCCAGCAGGCCGATGAGCAGAATCTGGCCAAACGCCTCTCCCAGACCGAGCGAATGGGCCAGCCAGGCCAGGCCCAGACCCGCAGCCAGGCCGCCGA
>JBGSNW010000060.1:0-1623 GCA_041739435.1 Burkholderiaceae bacterium | reverse complement strand
CCCCACGCGGCAGGTGATCGGCTGCGTGGTCCACGCCAGTTGCGCGCTGCACGGCCCCGGTTTTGTGCAGCACCACTTTGGCAACCGGCTCATCGTCGGCGAGCCCTCGGGCCAGGCCACGCCCCGGCTGCAAACCATCGCGGCGCTGCTGACCCGCGGCGGCTTCGAGACCGTGGTGTCCGAACAGATCCAGAAAGACATCTGGTACAAGCTCTGGGGCAACATGACGGTCAACCCCGTCAGCGCGCTGACCGGCGCCACCACCGATCACATCCTGGACGACGAACTGGTGCGCGACTTCATCTCCCGCGTGATGCTCGAAGCCAAGGCGATCGGCGCGCGCATCGGCATCCCCATCGACCAGCAACCCGAAGACCGCCATGCCGTCACGCGCAAGCTCGGCGCGTTCAAGACCTCCATGCTGCAGGACGTGGAGGCCGGCAAGGCCGTGGAGCTCGATGCGCTGGTGACGGTGGTGCGCGAACTCGGCGTGCTGACCGGCGTGCCCACGCCATTCACCGACGCGCTGCTCGGCCTGAGCCGCCTGCAGGCGCAGGTGCGTGGCCTGTATTGACGCATGAACCCGACGGCTCCAAAATGGCACCAACATCTGTTCTGGAGCCAGAATGGCCAATCTTTCCATCAAGGACGTGCCCGAACCCTGGGCTGAAGCCCTGCGCCAACGCGCAGCACAGAACCACCGTTCGCTCCAGGGCGAGCTGATGGCCCTTGTTGAACAAGCCGTCGTGCAGCAAACGCCCACTCACGCCACAGATTTGGCCAATTCAGGGGCGCCTCGGGTGGCCGGGCACGACAAACGCGGCTGGCCTATCTTGCGGCAGGGCTGGAAAACGCCGGAGCAGGTGGTTGCGGAAATGCGCGACAAATACCCTGTGCCCATTGCCGACCAGCTGTCCAGCATTGACCTCATTCGCCAGGACAGGGACGGCCGGTGAGCGCCGCGCCGCGCACGCTCTACGTCGCAGAGCCACCTTCTCAATACCTGACCCGGCCGCCCCTGGTGGTGGACTGCAGCACCATCGCCGGCATCGTGTTCGGTGAGCCCTGGCAGGACAGTGCAAGGACCCGAATCGAGGGGTGCGCGCTGCATGCGCCCCATTTGCTGCCATGCGAGATCGCCAATGTCGCGCTGAAAAAGCAACGGCGCGGGGAAGCGCACGCCATGGCGGGGTTGGCGGACGCCGTCAGCATGTTCATCAGCCTGCACGCCATCGATACACTGGCGGTGGCCGAACTGGCGCAGCACTACCAGCTCTCGGCCTACGACGCCGCCTACCTGTGGCTGGCGGCCGACCTCAAATGTCCGCTGGCCACTTTTGACGCCAAGCTCGCCGATGCGGCGCAGCGCCATTTGTCGAGCCTGGCCTGAATCGAATGGACCACAGGCGGCGTCCGCCCCGCCGACCCGCCACGCAGCGACGGCGCTCGCAGGCACCTCTGGTGCATCAAGTCTGTGCAGACGCTGATCCATCCACCCCCACCGGCACCCGCTGCGCCAGCGCGCACATCAGCTCGTAGCCCACGGTGCCGGCAGCCTGCGCCACCTCGTCGATGGACAGCCACTCGCCTTGGGCGGCGCGGCCCCACAGGGTGACCTCGGTG
>JBGSNW010000057.1:0-2862 GCA_041739435.1 Burkholderiaceae bacterium | reverse complement strand
GCGTTCAGACATGGGGCGATTTTGCCCCAGTGGCAAAGTACCGCCGGCCGCAGGGCCGTGCCCGCCGTGGCGCGCGTGGGGCCATTCGGTCAGACGCAGCGCGCGCCGTCCACCTCCAGGCACACGCCGCTGATGAACGCGGCTTCGTCGCTGGCCAGGTAGAGCACGGCGTTGGCCACGTCGAGCGCGGTCGAAAAGCGCCCAAGCGGGATGGTGGCGCGAAACTTCGCCAGGCGCTCTTCGGTGAGTTCGCCGCCGGCAAAGTCGGCGCCCAGCCCGGTGGTGGGGTTGAAAACCGGGTTGATGCAGTTCACGCGGATGTTGTCGGGCCCGAGTTCAGCCGCCAGCGATTTGCTGGTGGTGATCACCGCGCCCTTGGAGCCGTTGTACCAGGTCAGGCCCGGGCGCGGGCGCACACCGGCGGTGGACGCGATGTTGATGAAGCTGCCGCCTGCCTGGTCCGGATTGGCGCGGAACACCGGTGTGGCGTGCACGGTGGCGAGGTAGATGCTTTTGACGTTGACCGCGTAACACTTGTCAAACTCGTCCTCGGTCACCTCCAGCGCGGGCTTGTTGCGGTGCGTCCAGCCCGCGTTGTTGACGATCACGTCCAGTCGGCCGAACTGCCGCACGGCCTCGGCCACCAGCGCTTTCACGTCGGCCGATTTCGTCACGTCGGCTGCGAAGAAGGCTGCGGTGCCGCCCGCCGCCCGGATCGCCGCGACCACCTTCTCGCCTTGGGCGGCGTGGAGGTCGTTGACGATCACCTTTGCACCCTCCGCGGCCAGGCGCAGGGCAATGCCTTCGCCAATGCCGCCACCCGAGCCGGTGACGATGATGGATTTGTTCTTCAGGCGCATGGGAGGGTCTCCTTTTTGATATTTATTTAGTAGCAAACTATGACCATTTGACGGGGGCTATCGGCCAATTTTGTTCATAAAATTGGTGAAAAGCATGACGGCGGACCCGGCCGCGTCAGCCGTGGTGGATGGCCACGGTTTTGAGCGTGGTGAAGCCGTACAGCGCTTCAAAACCCTTTTCACGGCCATGGCCGGACGACTTGACGCCGCCAAATGGCAGCTCGACGCCACCGCCGGCGCCGTAGTTGTTGATGAAGACCTGGCCGCTTTTCACGCGCCGGGCCATGCGTAGCTGGCGCGCGCCGTCGCGCGTCCACACGCCGGCGACCAGGCCAAAGCGCGTGGCGTTGGCGAGTTCCACCGCGTGGTCTTCGTCGCGAAAGCTCATGGCGGCGAGCACCGGGCCAAACACCTCCTCCTGCGCCAGCCGGTGCGCCACGGGCACATCGCGCAGCAGGGTGGGCACCTGGTAGAAGCCGGTTTCGGGGGCTTCGTCCACGATGTAACCCTGCGCCACCATCGGGATGTGAGCCACATGGGCGTCGCTCAGGAAATCCCACACGCGCTGCAGCTGGCTCTGGCGGATCAGTGGGCCTACCTCCAGGTCCATCGCGGCCGGGCCGACGCGCAGCTTCGCAAAGGCGTCGCCCAACCGGGCCAGCAGCGGCTCGTAGATGGCCTGGTCCACCAGCAGCCGGGAACCGGCACTGCAGGTCTGGCCGGCGTTTTGCACGATGGCGTTGATGACGCTGGGGATGGCGGCGTCGAGGTCGGAGTCGGCAAACACGATTTGCGGGCTCTTGCCGCCGAGTTCGAGCGTGACCGGGCAATGGCGTTCGGCCGCCACCTGCTGGATCAGGGTACCCACGCCGGGGCTGCCGGTGAAGCTGATGTGGTCGATACCCGGGTGCCGCGCCAGTGCGTCGCCGACCTCGTGGCCGTAGCCGGTGACGATGTTGAGGGCACCAGCCGGAAAGCCCACCTCGGCCGCGAGTTGTGCTACGCGCAGCAGGCTCAGGCAGGCGTCTTCGGCGGGCTTGACCACACACACATTGCCCGCGGCCAGCGCGCCGCCCACGCTGCGCCCGAAGATCTGCATCGGGTAGTTCCAGGGAATGATGTGGCCGGTCACGCCGTGGGGTTCACGCCAGGTGAGCACGCTGTAGCCGTCCAGGTAGGGCAGGGTCTCGCCGTGCAGCTTGTCACAGGCACCGGCGTAAAACTCGAAGTAACGCACCAGCGCCAGCGCGTCGGCACGGGCCTGGCGCGTGGGTTTGCCGCAATCGCGTTGCTCGATGGCGGCCAACTCGTCCAGATGCTCGGCCAGCTTGGCCGACAGCCGCATCAACAGCCGCCCGCGCTCGGCGGCGCTGAGTTTGCTCCACACGGCGTTCATGCACTGGCGCGCGGCGCGCACGGCGTCGTCGATGTCGCTGGCATTGCTGCGTTGAAGGTGGTCAAACACCTGCCCGTCGGACGGGTCAATCACCGCGATGGTGAGGCCGGACGAGGAGAGGACCGGGGCGTTGGCGATGTAGTTGCGCTGCATGGGCGGTATTTTGCGCCAAAGTTGTATGACAGCCTGGGGTGAACACGACCGCCCGCAGGGCGGCGCGGCGCTCGGCCACAATCAGGCCACACCGCCCCCGAGAATGCCTGAATGAACCCCACCGCCCCGCCCCGCCTGCCGGCCAGCATCTGGGTGCTGGGCCTGGTGAGCCTGTTCATGGACATCTCGTCCGAGATGGTGCACAGCCTGCTGCCCATGTTCATGGTGGGCACGCTGGGGGTGAGCGTGGTGGTGGTCGGACTGATCGAAGGGCTGGCCGAGGCCACGGCGCTGATCGTGAAGGTGTTTTCGGGCGCCATCAGCGACTACTTTGGCAAGCGCAAGGCGCTGGCCGTGATCGGCTACGGCCTGGGCGCGCTGACCAAACCGCTGTTTGCGCTGGCGCCCGGGGCGGGCATGGTGTTCACTGCGCGCATGCTCGACCGCGTGGGC
>JBGSNW010000047.1:0-7525 GCA_041739435.1 Burkholderiaceae bacterium | reverse complement strand
CTTGTTCGATCGCACTTCCTGTCATCCCGATTACTAACTTCGACTGCTGCACAATGTCGGCGAAAAATCTCTGAAATTGCAAGATTCTCAGATAAAAATTGAGGCGGGGAAGTTGACGCTTTCGGCGACAATTTTGCGCGCTGGCGGTCAGGTGCAGCGTCGAGCCCTTGCTGCACAGCCGCCCGAAGTTGGCCGGGTGCTTCGGGTCGCCGCGAACGCCGGTGATCTGTTCGCCCTGCGACTCGATGATGACGCCGCAGCCCACGCCGCAATAAGGGCAGGTGGAGCGGGTTTCGCGGGCTGCGGTCACTGGGCGTTCAGGCGACGTGCCCGACGTTGTTCGGGACGGTCGTTGGGCATGGCCCTGCCACTGGGCGCGCCAGGTCGATGGCATGGGTCAACAGTTCCCGGACGTCCAGATGCACGATGCCATCGCTCACCTTCACGGCAAAGCGCGGCGTGCAGCCTTCGTCGGGCGATTTGGCACAGCCATCGTCCAGGCCAATGGCCCAGTTGTGCAGCGGGCAGGCCACGCTGGTGCCGAACACGATGCCCTGCGACAGCGGGCCGCCCTTGTGCGGGCAGCGGTCGAGCAGGGCAAACACCTCGTCCTGGCTGTTGCGGAACACCGCCACTTCCACACCCACCGGGCGCGTGACGCGGCGGGCGCCCAGCACGGGGATGTCTTCCACGCGGCAGATGACTTTCCATTCGTTCATGGCGATACCTCTCAGGCCGGTTGCGCTACCGGCGACGGGGTGGACGGAGTGGTCGTCGCCGCGGGCACCGCAGCGATCGGGACGAACTGGCGTGTGTCCACCGCCGCGCGGGTGGATTCGAACCATGGGTCGGGCTCGCCGTCGAGCGCGAACTGCAGTTGCTCCCACAGCGCCTTGCGGCCTTCGGCGTCTTCCAGAATGCGCCTCTTCACATGGTCGAGGCCGACGCGGCTGATGTAGTGCACCGTGCGCTCCAGATACCATCCCTCGGCGCGGTAGAGCTGCAGGAAGGCGCCGGTGAACTCCAGCACCTCCGCCGCGGTTTTCACCTTGGCGAGAAACTGTGCCACCTCGGTCTTGATGCCGCCATTGCCACCCACGTAGATTTCCCAGCCTGAATCGACGCCGATCACGCCCACGTCCTTGATGCCCGCCTCGGCGCAGTTGCGCGGGCAGCCCGAGACGGCCAACTTGACCTTGTGCGGCGAATACATGGCCCACAGCGCGTGCTCCAGATCCTTGCCCATCTGGGTGCTGTCCTGCGTGCCGAAGCGGCACCACTCCGAACCCACGCAGGTCTTCACCGTGCGCAGTGATTTGCCGTAGGCAAAGCCGCTGGGCATGCCGATGTCTTTCCAGACGTTGGCGAGGTCTTCCTTCTTCACGCCCAGCAGGTCGATGCGCTGGCCGCCCGTGACCTTGACCGTCGGAATCTTGTACTTGTCGGCCGCGTCGGCGATGCGGCGCAGCTCGTCGGGCGTGGTGTGGCCGCCCCACATGCGCGGAATCACGCTGTAGGTGCCGTCCTTCTGGATGTTGGCGTGGCTGCGCTCGTTGATGAAGCGGCTTTGCGGATCGTCCTTCGCCTCCTTGGGCCAGGTGCTGATCAGGTAGTAATTGACCGCAGGGCGGCAGCTCGAGCAGCCGTTGGGCGTGCGCCAGCCCAGGCCCGCGTACACCTCGGCGTGGGTGAGGAACTTGTGCTGGCGGATGCTGTCGCGCACGTCCTGGTGGCTGGCGTCGGTGCAGCCGCAGAGGGCTTTCTTCTTTGGTGCAGCCGAATAGTCGCCGCCTGCCGTGAACATCAGAATCTGCTCGACCAGTCCGGTGCAGGAGCCGCACGAGGCGCTGGCCTTGGTGTGCTTGCGGACCTCGTCCAGCGTGAACAGGCCCTTGTCCTGGATGGCCTTGCAAATGGTGCCCTTGGTGACGCCGTTGCAGCCGCACACTTCGGCGCTGTCGGGCATGGCCGCCGCGCTGTGGTGGCCTTCGTGGCCGGTGTCGCCGATGTTGGATTCGCCAAACATCAGCTTGTCCCGGATGTCGCCGATGCTGCGGCCATCGCGCAGCAGCTTGAAATACCAGCCGCCGTCCACCGTGTCGCCATACAGACAGGCGCCCACCAGCTTGTCGCCCTGGATGACCAGCTTTTTGTAGACGCCGCCGAACGGGTCGCTCATGACGATTTCTTCGGTGTCGTCGCCACCCATGAAATTGCCGGCACTGAACAGGTCAATGCCCGTGACCTTGAGCTTGGTCGAGGTCAGCGAACCCTGGTAACGCCCGATGCCGAACTGCGCCAGGTGGTTGGCGGCCACCTTGGCCTGCTCGAACAGCGGCGCCACCAGGCCGTAAGCGATACCGCGGTGCGCCGCGCACTCGCCCACGCTGTAGATGCGCGCGTCGGTCACCGTCTGCATCGTGTCGGTGACCACGATGCCGCGGTTGACGTGCAGCCGCATGGACTCGGCCAGTTCGGTGTTGGGGCGGATGCCCACGGCCATCACCACCAGGTCGGTGGCCATCTCGCTGCCGTCCTTGAACCGGATCGAGGTCACGCGACCTTCGGCGTTGCCGACGATCTCGTCGGTTTGTGCCCCCATGAGGAATTTGAGGCCCCGGTCTTCCAGCGACTTGCGCAGCAGCCCGGCTGCAACGCCGTCAAGCTGGCGCTCCATCAACCAGGGCATCACGTGCACCACGGTCACCGCCATGCCCCGCCGCATCAGGCCGTTGGCCGCTTCCAGGCCCAGCAGGCCGCCGCCGATCACCACCGCGTTCTTGTGCGTTTTCGCGGTCTCGATCATGGTGGTGGTGTCGGCGATGTCGCGGTAGGCGATCACGCCCTGAAGGTCCTTGCCGGGCACCGGCAGGATGAACGGGTTGGAGCCGGTGCACAGCAGCAGCCGGTCGTAAGGGGCCTCGGTGCCGTCGGCGGCGCGCACGATGCGCTTGACGCGGTCCACCTCGACCACCTTCTTGCCGGCATGCAGGGTGATGTGGTTCTCGGCGTACCACTCCCAGGAGTTGAGGATGATCTCGTCGAGGGTCTGCTCACCCGCCAGCACGGGTGAGAGCAGGATGCGGTTGTAGTTGGGGTGCGGCTCGGCGCCGAACACGGTGATGTCGTACAGATCGGGCGCGAGCTTGATGAGCTCTTCCACGGCCCGGACACCGGCCATGCCGTTGCCCACCAGAACCAGTTTCAATTTTTGCATGGCGGTCTTTCCGGCTGAAATGGGGTCAAGGGTTTGACCGTCAAACGTACGGGGTCCCGGGGTCGTTGAGGCCACCTCGCGGCGACGCCAGGTTGACGAGAGTGGATGGCGGTCGTCATTTCAGGCGGCAACCTTTTCGACATGGCCCTGGCGGGTGTAGAGGAAATCGATCACGGCCTTGCGGTAATGCACATAATCGCGGTCTTCGGCCAATTCGACCCGGTTGCGCGGGCGTGGCAGTTTTACGCTCAGGATCTCGCCGATCGTGGCCGACGGCCCATTGGTCATCATCACGATCCGGTCCGACAGCAGCACCGCTTCGTCCACGTCGTGCGTGACCATCACCACCGTGCTTTGTGTCGTGTGCACGATGGCCAGCAGTTCGTCCTGCAAGCGCGCGCGGGTAAGGGCGTCGAGCGCACCGAAGGGCTCGTCCATCAACAATACCTTGGGTTCCATCGCCAGGGCGCGGGCGATGCCCACGCGCTGCTTCATGCCGCCCGAGATTTCCCCCGGCCGCTTCTGTGCGGCAGGCGTGAGTCCGACCAGCGCGAGGGCGGCACCGGTGCGCGCCTTGAGCTGCGCCTTGTTCTCGGTGGGTGCGAACACGCGCTCCACGCCGAGGTACACGTTTTCAAGGCAGGTGAGCCACGGCAGCAGCGAATGGTTCTGGAACACCACCGCCCGTTCAGGGCCGGGGCCCGCGATCTCGCGGTTGGCGCACAGCAGCGTGCCCTGCGTGGGCTGGGTCAGGCCGGCAATGAGGTTCAACAAGGTGGATTTGCCGCAACCGGAGTGGCCGATCAGGGCGACGAATTCGCCCCTGGCCACGTTCAGGTTGATGTCGCGCAGGGCCTGGAAGCTGCCCTTGGCGGTCTTGAAGGTCTGTTCGACCCCCTGGATTTCGATGTACTTGGTGGTCAGCGATTCGTTCATGACCTCACCTCTTCAAAGGTGAACGCCGTGGCCAGTCTGATCAGGGCGTGTTCGAGGATCAGACCCACGATGCCGATCACGAAGATCGCGATGATGATGCTCTTGACGTTCAGGTTGTTCCATTCGTCCCAGACCCAGAAGCCGATGCCCACGCCACCGGTCAGCATCTCGGCCGCCACGATCACCAGCCAGGCCGTGCCCACGGCTAGGCGCACGCCCGTCAGCATGTAAGGCAGCACGGCGGGGAAAAGAATCCGGGTGATGATCTTCCACTCCGACAGGTTGAGCACGCGTGCCACGTTCATGTAGTCCTGCGGCACGCGCTGCACGCCCACGGCGGTGTTGATGACCATGGGCCAGATCGAGCAGATGAAGATGGTCCAGATGGCGGCCGGGTTGGCGCCCTTGAACACCAGCAGCCCGATCGGCAGCCAGGCCAGCGGCGAGACCGGACGCAGCAGGCTGATCAGCGGGTTGAGCATGCGGCTCAGGAAGGTGAATCGACCGATCAGGAAGCCCAGCGGAATCCCCACCACGGCGGCCAACCCGAACCCCAGAGCCACGCGCTGGAGCGAGCTGAGCACGTTCCAGCCCACGCCTTGGTCGTTGGGGCCGTTTCGGTAAAACGGGTTGCTGAACAGGTCGATGGCCTGGCTCAAGGTGGCCAGCGGCGATGGAATGCCAAGGCTCTTGTTGAGGGACACCATTTCCCAGACCAGCGCCAGCAGGGCCAGCCCGAGCGTCGGCGGGACGACATGCGCCCAGAAGCCGCGCCAGAGGGCTGCGGCCATTCTGGCACCCGCCCGGGCGGGTGCCGCGGTCGGCACCGTCGTGGCAGACCGAGGGGGTCGGACGGGCACCGCCGGGACCGGGGCCCCGGTGGGGACAACCTCCAGCGGACCATGAAAGACAGCACTCACCATGGGAGACTCCTCAAGCGGCGGACGCATTGACCTTGAACCCGTCGGCGTATTTCTTCGGGTCCTTGCCGTCCCAGACCACGCCGTCGATCAGCTTGCTGCTGCGCATCACGTCCCTGGGCACGTTGACCTTCACGGCGGCAGCCGCCTGCTTGTAGAGGTCGATCTGGTTGATCTGCCGGGCCACGGCCAGGTAATCCGGATGCGCCTTCAACAGGCCCCAGCGCTTGTGCTGCGTCAGGAACCACATGCCGTCCGACAGGTAAGGGAAGTTCACCGCGCCGTCGTTGAAGAACTTCATGTGGTTCGGGTCGTCCCAGGTCTTGCCCATGCCGTTCTGGTAGCGGCCCAGGATGCGTTCGTTGATCACGTTCACGCTGGTGTTGACGTAGGACTTTTCAGCGATCGTCCCGGCCATCTTCATGCGGTTGGCCAGGCTGGCGTCGATCCAACGGCTGGCTTCGAGCATGGCCATGGTCACGGCGCGTGCGGTGTTGGGGTATTTCTTGACGAAGTCGGCGGTGGTTCCAAGCACCTTTTCGGGATGGTCTTTCCACACGTCCTGCGACGAGGCCGCGTGGACCGAGACACCGTCCATGATGCCGCGGTGGTTCCAGGGTTCGCCCACGGAGAATCCGTCCATCGCGCCGACGCGCGCGTTGGCCACCATCTGGGGCGGCGGCACCACGATGGACTTGACGTCCCTCATCGGGTTGACCCCGGCCGAAGCCAGCCAGTAGTACAGCCACATGGCGTGGGTACCGGTCGGGAAGGTTTGCGCGAAGGTGTATTCGCGGGGCTCCTTTTTCATCAGACTCACCAGCGATTCGAGGTTCACCGCGCCCTTGTCGGCAATCTTCTTCGACAGGCTCAGGCCCTGGCCGTTGTGGTTGATGGTCATGAGCACCGCCATGTCCTTCTTTGGGCCGCCAATGCCCAGGTGCACGCCATACACCAGGCCGTACAGCACGTGGGCGAAGTCCAGTTCGCCGTTGACCAGCTTGTCGCGCACGCCGGCCCAACTCGCTTCCTTGGTGGGGATGATCTTGACGCCGTACTTGTGATCGAAACCCAGCACCGAGGCCATCACCACGCTGGCGCAATCGGTCAGGGGGATGAAGCCGATCTTCACCTCTTTCTTTTCGGGGGCGTCCGAACCCTGGGCGTACACCGCGGCGCGCAGGGCGGGGTTCAGGCCGACGGCGCCCACGGCGGCGGTTTGCAGGACGGCGCGGCGGCTCAAGCGGGCTTTCAAGAGGTCGGTCATGGGGCGCTCCAAAAAAACAAATTGCAAAAACGAAAAGGCGTCCTCATCGCGCACCGGCGCTGCTGAATGCAGCACACCGTGTGCAGATGGGGACGCCTTTGTCCGGAACCCATCGGCCCGACCCGCCGTTGGGTCCAACCGAGTGAATGAGCCTGGGGGCTCGTGCAGGAGTTACTGCAAGGGCCGTGCCACGGAAAAAATACGATTGGCAGGTTCTAAAACAATAGCAAACTATCAATATTTCACGGTGGATGGGTGCTTATTTCATTGAAAAAATGCATTGCGCACCATTTTGTGCAATGCACCAAATTAGCCGAGCAGTGCGGCTGCATCCAGCATGCGCTGCGCCACTTCGGCGACCTTGATGCCCTTGTCCATGGCGGCCTTGCGCAGTTTCTCGTAGGCCGCCTGCTCATTCAGACCCTGGCGCTGCATCAGGATGCCCTTGGCGCGGTCGATGGTCTTGCGGTCCTGCAACTCGGCGTTGCGCATGTTCAGTTCCGAGCGGGTCTGGTCCAGCGCCTGACGCAATGCCTGTTCGTGCTCGAAGCGCGCCATGGCCACGTCCAGGATCGGTCGGATTCGCTCGGGCGACAGTCCGGCCACGATGTAGGCCGACACGCCGGCCGCCACCGCGTGCTTGACGTGTGCGGTGTCGGCGTCGTTGGTGAACATCACGATCGGGCGACGCTCGTCGCGCGTGGCCATGACCACATGCTCCAGGGCGTCACGCGCCTCGCTTTCGGCGTCCACGATGATCAGGTCGGGCTGCAACTGCGCCAAGCGCTCGGTCAGGAACACGTCGGCCGGCAGCGACGCGATCAGGTTGAAGCCATTTTCCAGCAGTCCGATGCGCAGAAAGCGCGAGCGTTCGGCCTGCGCCACGGCAAGTTCGTCACACGGGTCGGTCAATGCCAGATCGGGTGCCACCACCACGATGCGAAGGGCTTCAGTCATACCGCTGGGGTTCGCAAGAATCGCGCCAGTGATGTTGTCGGTAGGTCGTGCGCAAACCGGCTTCCCCTAAACTTGCCACCATGGTGATCCTCGGAATCGAATCCTCCTGTGACGAAACCGGCGTGGCCCTGGTGGATGCCGGGGGCGCGCAAACGCCGCGGCTGCTCGCGCACGCGCTGCACAGCCAGGTGGCGATGCACGAGGCTTATGGGGGCGTGGTGCCGGAAC
>JBGSNW010000497.1:0-12103 GCA_041739435.1 Burkholderiaceae bacterium | reverse complement strand
GCGGCGGCGCTGCTGGCCGTGCAGCGCGGCGCCCGCGTCGTGCGCGTCCACGACGTGCGCGAGACTGTGCAGGCGCTTCAAGTGCTGGCGGCCATGGATGCCACCGCCTGATGCAATAAGATTCATAGCAGACGAGGAAGGGTGGAAGAGGACATGGCACAAAAATACTTTGGAACCGACGGCATCCGCGGCACCGTGGGGCAGGCGCCCATCACGCCTGATTTTGTGCTGCGCCTGGCGCACGCCGTGGGGCGTGTGCTCAAGCGCACGCAGGCGCGGCCCACGGTGCTGATCGGCAAGGACACCCGCATTTCGGGCTACATGCTGGAGAGCGCGCTGGAGTCCGGTTTCAATTCCGCGGGCGTCGATGTGGTGTTGCTCGGTCCGTTGCCGACGCCCGGGGTGGCCTATCTCACGCGGGCGCAGCGCGCCAGCCTGGGCGTGGTGATCAGCGCCAGCCACAACGCGTTTCCCGACAACGGCATCAAGTTCTTCAGCAACCGGGGCACCAAGCTCGACGATGCCTGGGAACTGGCGGTCGAGGCAACGCTGGAAGAGCCACCGGTGTGGGCCGATTCCGCCAGTCTGGGCAAGACGCGGCGGCTTGACGACGCCGCGGGCCGTTACATCGAGTTTTGCAAAAGCACCTTCGCGACCGATCTCACGCTGCGCGGCATGAAGATCGTTGTCGACGCCGCGCATGGCGCCGCGTACCACGTTGCCCCCACGGTATTCCATGAACTGGGTGCCGAGGTCGTGGCCATCGGCTGCGCACCCGATGGCCTGAACATCAACGACCACGTCGGGGCCACGCATCCCCAGCCGCTGATCGACGCCGTCAAGGCGCACAAGGCAGATTACGGCATCGCGCTGGACGGTGACGCCGACCGGCTGCAAATGGTGGATGCGACCGGGCGGCTCTACAACGGCGATGAGCTGCTGTACCTGCTGGCCGACGATCGGCTTGGACGCGACGAGAACGTGCCCGGCGTGGTGGGCACGCTCATGACCAACATGGCGGTGGAGCTGGCGTTGCGGGCCAGGGGCGTGAAGTTCGTGCGCGCGAAAGTGGGGGACCGTTACGTGCTGGAGGCGCTGGACCAGCACCACTGGCTGCTGGGCGGCGAGGGTTCTGGCCATCTGCTGGTGCTGGACAAGCACACCACGGGCGACGGTCTCATCAGCGCACTGCAGGTGCTGCAGACATGCGTCCGAAGCGAAATGACCCTGTCCGAACTCCTCAAGGCGGTGACCTTGTTCCCACAGGTGCTCATCAATGTGCGGATACAAGCCGATTTTGACTGGAAGACCAACGCCCGCCTCGCTGCCGAGATCAAAGCGGTGGAGGCCGAGCTCGGGCAGGGTGGGCGTGTTCTGATCCGCGCCAGCGGTACCGAACCCCTGCTGCGCGTGATGGTGGAAGCGCGTGACGCCGGGCAGGCGCAGGCTTGTGCCCAACGCCTGGCCGACATCGCACGGGGTGGTTGATGCTGGAAGTTGTACGTGCAGACTGGGGCCAACCCGCCCACGCCCGGGCCGTGGTCGATTTGCTGGATGCCTACGCGCGCGACCCGGCTGGCGGCGGCAAGGGGCTGAGCGCGTTCACCCGCGACAATCTGGTTCGGGAGCTGGCGGCGCGGCACCAGGCGTTCAGTGTGCTGGCCTTCGATGCCGGGCAGCCGGTGGGGCTGGTCAATTGTTTCGAGGGTTTTTCCACTTTTGCCTGTCGTCCGTTGGTCAACGTGCACGATGTGACGGTGCTTGCCAGCCACCGCGGACGGGGTGTCGGTGAGCAAATGCTTTCGCTTGTGGAACACATCGCACGCGCGCGTGGTGCCTGCAAGCTGACGCTGGAGGTGCTGTCGGGCAATCAAAGCGCATTGCGGCTGTATGAACGGGTCGGGTTTGCGGCGTATCAGCTTGACCCTGAGATGGGGCAGGCGCAATTTCTGCAGAAGTGGCTTGACGGACCGGAAAGTACCGGATTTTCTCCTGATTGAATAGCAGACCATGGCCATTTGACGAGGGCTTGATCGTTATTTCCGAGATTTTTCTGAATTCACTAAACTTTTAGGCGAATCCCCACTCCAAGTGGGGATTCCGGCAAATTTCAACTTTTTTGCCTGGCATCAAAGACAGTTGTAATGAACCCATGTTTTTTACGTCTACTGGAACTGGGCGTTTTTCATCCAGTCCACTGACCTATCCAACGAGGAGATTTGAATGAACCCATCCCGTCCCGCCACCCGTTCTGCTTTGCTGGCCACCCTGATGGGGCTGGCATTGGCTGCGCCCGCCGCTTTTGCCCAAAATCCCTGCGCTGCCAAAAACCCGTGCGCTGCCAAAAAGGCCAACCCCTGTGGTGCCAAAAACCCCTGTGGAGCCAAGAAAGCCAATCCCTGCGCCGCCAAAAACCCTTGTGCAGCCAAGAACCCCTGCGCTGCCAAAAATCCGTGCGGTGCGAACCCCTGCGCTGCGAATCCGTGTGCCGCCAAGGTAGACGCCAAGCTGTTCACCCGACCCAAGGGGACCAAGCTGGCCAAGGGCAATCATGCGGAACTGGTGGCCGAAGGCAAGAAGCTCTGGAACGACACCACGTTGTCGACCAACGGCCTGTCGTGCAACACCTGCCACAACAATGGCGCTGGATTCAACAACAGCTTTGCCAAGCCCTATCCACATGCTGTCCAGATGACCGTGGATCAGGGCGTCAAGAAAGTTTCGCTCGACGAAATGAACCAGTTCTGCCTGATCGTTCCCATGGCCTCCAAGCCGCTGGGCTGGCAATCCAGGGAACTCGCTGCATTGACGGCCTACACTGCCGTGGTGCAAAAATCATTCAAACCGACCAAGGGCGCGGCCAAGAGCAACCCCTGTGGTGCCAAGAATCCCTGTGGTGCCAAGAATCCCTGTGGTGCCAAGAATCCCTGTGGCGCCAAGAACCCCTGTGGCGCCAAGAATCCCTGTGGTGCCAAGAATCCCTGTGGCGCCAAGAACCCCTGTGGCGCCAAGAATCCCTGTGGCGCCAAGAATCCCTGTGCCGCCAAGAATCCTTGCGCCGCAAAAAACCCCTGCGCCGCCAAGAAATAAGTGCTTGACGGGTGCCCGGCGGGGCATCTCCTCAAAGGCCGCGGTGCATGCCACAGCGGCCTTTTTTCATGGCCCAACCGCATGAAGCTCGACATTTTGGTGGCATCATGGTCGCCCGGGCCGATGATCCGTGGCCTGGCATCTGAAAACTTGCGCCTGTCATGACGTCCGAGCCCGCAACTTCCTATCTGATCGAACCTTTTCTGGCGCCGTTGGGCGCTGCCGATTTGCGCGCCATGCTGGCCGCAGGCGAGGACATCCTCGAGTGTTATCGCGTTCTTGAAAAAGGCGAAATCAACATCGTGGGCGAGATGCTGCGCGGGGAGGGTGAGTTCATCGAACTCAACCACTATCCCGATGCCGACGTGTACGACCGCGACAGTCATTCGCAGTACTACTACCATGCACACCGCGGCATGGAGGGCGAGCATGGTCACTTCCACACCTTCGTCCGGCCGGGCGGCATGCCCGAGGGCATGCGACCGATCACCGCCAAGACCAGCGAGCCCTGGCCGACGGGTGACGACGCGCTGTCGCATCTGGTTGCGATTTCAATGGACGCCTACGGTTTTCCTATCGGCCTGTTCACCACCAACCGCTGGGTGACCGGTGAAGCCTGGTACACGGGGCAGGACGCTACCCGCCTGCTTGAACGGTTCCAGGTGGACCATGCCGCGCCGTCCTGGCCGGTCAACCGCTGGATCAGCGCGATGTTCGTGCTGTTTCGTCCGCAGATGGCCGCCTTGCTGGAAGCGCGTGATCTCGCCGTGGCCCAGTGGGCCGAGAAACATCCGCGCAAGGATGTTTTTGAAGACCGCAAGCTCGACATCACGAGTCAATTGCCGATATCGGTCGAGGCCCAGATGTCCGCCATCAAGGCCCGGCTGGAAAAGGACTGAGCTTGCTTTTGCCTGGCGTGCGTCGGACGAGCCGACGCTTTCAGGCCGCACGCCCCGAGACGGGAAACCACCCTTGGGTGCGGTTGACGATGGCGACCAGCGACAGCATCACCGGCACTTCCACCAGCACGCCGACCACGGTGGCCAGGGCCGCCCCCGAGTTCAGGCCGAACAGTGAAATGGCCACCGCCACCGCCAGTTCAAAAAAATTGGAGGTGCCGATCAGACACGCCGGCCCCGCCACGTTGTGCGGCAGCTTCAAGGCCTTGGCGCCAAGGTAAGCGATGATGAAAATCCCGTAGCTCTGCACGATCAGCGGCACGGCGATCATCGCAATCACCAGCGGCCTGGCCACGATGGTGCCGGCCTGGAACCCGAACAACAGCACCACCGTGGCGATCAGCCCGACGATCGACCAGGGCTTGAGACGGGCCACAAAATCACCGACCGCATGCCCGGACCGGCGCATCAACCCGTGGCGCGTGGCCATGCCCGCGGCCAGGGGCAGGACCACGTACAGCACGGTGGACAACACCAGCGTTTCCCAAGGCACGGTGACATCGGTCACGCCCAGCAAAAAGGCCGCGATGGGCGCAAACGCCACGACCATGATGAGGTCGTTGACCGACACCTGCACCAGTGTGTAATTGGCGTCGCCCCTGACCAGCTGGCTCCACACGAACACCATGGCTGTGCAGGGCGCCACGCCCAGCAGGATCATGCCGGCGATGTACTCGCTGGCCGACTTCGGGTCCACCCACGGTGCGAACACATACTGGAAGAAGAGCACGCCGAGTGCCGCCATCGTGAACGGCTTGATGAGCCAGTTCACCACCAGCGTCAATATCAGGCCCCTGGGCTTTTTGCCCACGTCCTTCACGGCCGACCAGTCGATCTGGATCATCATCGGATAGATCATCACCCAGATGAACACCGCCACCACCAGATTGACGTGCGCCCATTCGAGCCGCGCCACAGCCTGGAACAGCGACGGTATCGCCAGCCCCAGAAGTACCCCACCAAGGATTCCCAGCCCGACCCAGAGTGTCAGGTATCGCTCGAACCGGCCCATCATCGCGCCTCTTCAACGGGCGTGGAAGCGGCGAGTTCGCGCGCATGGGTCTGCAGCTTGAGTTTGTCCAGCCCCGTGAGCGGCAGGTTGACCAGCAGTTCCAGACGGCGTCGCATGGCGTGCAGGGTCTGGCGAAACGCTTCCAGTTGCTCGGCCGGTGTGCCTTTGACTTCCGACGGGTCCGGGTAGCCCCAATGCGCCGTGGCGGGCTGGCCGGGCCAGAAGGGACAGACTTCGCCCGCTGCGTTGTCGCACACGGTGATCACCAGGTCCATCCTGGGCGCATCGGCGGTGCCGAACACGTCCCAGCTTTTGCTGTGCAGGCCATCGGTGGTGATGCCGGCCATGGTCAGCACCTGCAAGGCCATCGGATTTGGTTGCTGGTTTTCGCGCGGACTGCTGCCGGCCGAAAACCCTTTGAAGCGCCCCTGCCCCAAGTGGTTGAGCAGGGCTTCGGCCAGGATGCTGCGCGCGGAGTTGTGGGTGCACAGAAAAAGAACGTTCATGGGGGCTCCTTAGCAGCAGGACTTGGTTGTCGGTCCACAAGACGTGGCGCAATCGGTGGGGGCAACGGTACTGCGTTCCGGGGCGCAGCAGGCCGCGACCGGGGATTGCGCTGCGGTTTCGCGGAACACGGCAATGTTGCCCAGTGGCAGAAACTGTTCCCAGGCCATGCCTTGCGGATCGGTCACCCAGTATTTGTCGCTGCGCGCGTAGCAGCAGGTGGTTTCACCTTCGTCCAGCAACGCCATGTCGGCGTTCGTGGCACGCGCCTTCAGCGCCGACAGCTCTTCGGGTGAGTCCACCTGAATGCCCAGGTGGTCGATGCCGGTGGCCGCACCCCGTGTGGAAATGGCGAAGTTGACCGGCGGGTCGGCCAGCATCCACTTGGCGTAGTCGGTTTCGGTGCGGGCGGGCGGCTGGTCGAACAGAGCCGTGTAGAAGGCGATGTTCCTGGGCAGATCGTCAACATGCATGTGGACGTGAAAGCGTTTCATCAGGTTCTCCGTGGGATGAGTGGGTGTACAGGACAGGTGGCTGGCCGCAGGCGCGGGCGTCGCTGGCCTCGCACGCCTGCCCCTGGCAGCAGTGTTCGGTCAGGTAGGCGAGCACGGCGTTCATGCGGGCAAATTCGGCGCGGTAAATCAGGTGACGGCCACGGGGTTCGCTGGACACCAGGCCCGCGTGCGTGAGTTCTTTCAGGTGAAACGACAAGCCACTGGGCGCAATGCCAAGTTGTTCCGCCATCACCCCGGGCGTGAGCCCTTGGGGGCCCGCAACGACCAGCGCACGGAAAGCGGCCAGGCGTTGTGGTTGGGCCAGCGCGGCCAACGCGCGGACGGTTTCAGACGCGCCTGCGCTGGGCTTTACATCAATTATTTCCATGTTTCAATAATAATTGAATTATGGAAATGCTTCAACAGATCACTGTGAAAATTGTTCCAAAACTCCAAAATAAATAGCTAGAAATGACCATTTGACGGGGCTAATGGCATTTTTTGTCATAAAACTGCCATCCAGATGCCATACGCCTGTCATGCGCGCGGGTCAGACTCAAGGCGTCACAAAACAACGCCAATGAAGGAGTTCACCATGAATGAATTGCCCAACCCCACCTTTGCGCTGTCGCCCGCCTCCACGTCACGGAGGTCACTTCACCGACCTTCTCCAGTCGTCCCCGCGGCGCATGGCGTGGCTGCCCCTGGTGGGTTGGCGGTGGCGTGGGCGCGCCATCTCGACGAGGTCCGCCAGGCGCAGCGTCTGAGGTACAACATTTTCGCGGGCGAAATGGGCGCGCGCCTGAACACCCCCCTCGCCGGGCACGACGTGGACCTGTTTGACGATTTTTGCGAACACCTGCTGGTGCGCGACACCACCACCCAAGAGGTGATCGGCACCTACCGCGTGCTCACACCCGCGCAGGCCCGCCGCGTGGGCAGCACCTACAGCGACACCGAGTTCGATCTGACCCGCCTGCGCGGCCTGCGCGAGCGCATGGTGGAGCTGGGCCGCAGTTGTGTGCATCCGGCGCACCGCCAGGGCGGGGTGATCCTGGCGCTGTGGGGTGCGCTGGCCGAATTCATGACGCGCAACCAGCTCGACACCATGATCGGCTGCGCCAGCATTCCGATGCTGCACAACGGTGTGGTGGGTGGCGACGCGGCGGCCAGCATCTGGCGTCAGGTCCGCCAGACCCATCTGGCGCCGATCGACCTTCACGTGCGCCCGCGCCTGCCGCTGCCCGTGGAGCAGCTCGACAGCTCGCTGGACATCGAACCCCCCGCGTTGATCCGGGGCTACCTGCGGCTGGGCGCCAAGGTGCTCGGTGCCCCCGCGTGGGACCCGGACTTCAACACCGCAGATTTGCCCATGCTCATGCGCATTGCGGATTTGCCGACGCGCTATCGCAGGCATTTTCTGGGGGTTTGATGCGCAGCTTCCACGACGGACCGGTTGTGGATGGCGGCAGGGGGCACTCGCCACAGCCTGAGGTGACGGGGTTGGCTGACGTCGACGATGCACACTCCCGTGTTCGAGCGGTTTTTGTCTCCGACCTGCATCTCGGAACGGCTGGATGTCAGGCTGAAGCCCTGCTCGATTTCCTGAAGGCCTACCCCAGCGACCATTTGTATCTGGTGGGCGACATCATCGATGGGTGGCAACTGCGTCGCAAATGGTATTGGCCGCAGTCGCACAACGACGTGATTCAGAAACTGCTTCGCCGCGCACGCAAGGGCGACCGGGTTGTTTTCATTCCTGGCAATCATGATGAGTTCGGGCGAGGCTTCGTGGGGCATTCGTTTGGTGGGATCGAGGTGGCGCCTCAGGCCGTGCACACCACGGCCGATGGCCGCCAGCTTTGGGTCATTCACGGGGACGAGTTCGACGGTGTCGTGCAGTGTGCAAAATGGCTGGCCATCGTCGGAGACAGTCTGTACGAGTTCACACTCCGTCTGAATCGGCATCTGAACCGCCTTCGCGCACGCATGGGGCTGCCCTACTGGTCGTTGTCGGCCTATCTGAAGCGCACGGTCAAAACCGCGTTGAACTACGTCACCGATTTTGAAATTGCCGTTGCCCAGGAGGCGCGACGACGCGGACACCACGGCGTGGTGTGTGGACATATCCATCGAGCCGAAATGCGTTCGATTCATGGAATCCTGTATTGCAATGATGGCGACTGGGTGGAGAGCCGTACCGCCTTGGTCGAACACATGGACGGGCGGCTGGAGCTGGTGCATTGGCCCGCATCGCCGCAACCGGGCGAGCTGACGAGCCTGGTGAGCGCCGCCCGGGCGATACCCCTGCCTCGGCCTGAGGCTGTAACGGACTCGTGAAGCAGGTTCAGCGTCATCTTCCGATTCATCAGATTGTCACGATGTTGACATATCTCTGTCATTCAATCGATTCGTGTCAATGACTATTAAGGGTCTGCGGGGTTTCGACCCGCGACCTCGTTCTCCATGCCCATGCCCGTCAAGCTCAGCCCTGCCGAAGGATTGCCTGGTTCAGTTGCCCTGTTGAATCGGGATCACAGCATTCTCGCGTTCAATCAACGCGTGCTGGACTGGGCCTGTCGAGACGACGTGCCGCTGTTGGAGCGTCTGAAATTCCTGTGCATTGTTTCTTCCAATCTGGACGAGTTCTTTGAGGTCCGGGCAGAGCCTCACAAGAGTGCCATGCAAGCCGGAGACCGTGACGGGCTTTACACCGTCAAATCGTTTGACGCGTTGGCCGCTGCGGCACATGAACTGGTGGAGCGCCAGTACGCGCTGTTCAACGACGCGCTGATGTCGGCGTTTGAGAGGCAGGGCATCAAGATCGTGGCCCACGGCGAACGCAATGCCGCGCAGCGACGCTGGGTGGACGAGTATTTTCATCGTGAAGTCCGCCCGCTGCTGATTCCGGTGGGCCTGGACCCGGCGCACCCGTTTCCGCAAGTGGCCAACAAGTCGTTGAACTTCATCGTGCGCCTGGGGGGCCGCGATGCGTTCGGCCGCGAAAACGAGATCGGCATCGTCAAGGTGCCGCGGGTGTTGCCGCGGCTCATCCGCATGCCCGACAAGGTGGCGGGCAAACGCACATTGATTGTCTCGCTGTCCAGCGTCATCCGGGCGCACCTGCAAAGCCTGTTTCCCGGACGCGAAGTGGGGCAGTTCTCGCAGTTTCGTGTCACCCGCCATTCCGATCTGGCCGTGGACGAAGACGATGTGCGCAACCTGCGCATGGCGCTGCGCCAGGGGCTGCAGCAACGTCATTACGGGGCCGCGGTCCGGTTGGAAGTTTCGGCCGGATGTTCCGAACACCTGTCGCGCTTTTTACTCACCCAATTCGAACTTCCCGATGCGGCGCTGTACCGCGTTCACGGGCCGGTCAATCTGGTGCGACTGACGCAACTCATCGACCTGCTGGACGATGCCAAGGCACAGTCCCTGCGGTTTCCTGCATTCAAGCCGAGTTTCCCCTCCCAATGGCCCCTGGGACAGCCGATTTTCGAGCGCTTGCGCCAGGGCGACGTACTGATTCATCAGCCGTACGAAAGCTTTGACGGGGTGCTGGAATTTTTGCGACAGGCCGTGAACGACCCGGACGTGCTGGCGATCAAGCAGACCATCTACCGAACCGGCACCGACGCGACGCTGATTGACCTGCTCAAGGACGCGGTGCGCCAAGGCAAGGAGGTCACGGCGGTGGTGGAGCTCAAGGCCCGCTTTGATGAAGAGGCCAACATCAACTGGGCCGAAATGCTGGAATCCATCGGGGCGCAGGTGGTGTATGGCGTGGTCGGCCTCAAGACACACGCCAAGATGCTGCTCGTCACCCGGCGCGAGGGCAAGGCCCTGAAGCGTTACGGCCATCTTTCAACCGGCAACTACAACCCCGTCACGGCCCGGCTGTACACCGATTTCAGCCATCTCACGGCAGATGCGCAGCTCACATCGGACATGGACCACGTCTTCCAGCATCTGGCCAGTCAAAGCCGCCTGCCGCGCCTTCAGAAGTTGTGGATGGCACCGTTTTTCCTGCAGCGCAGGTTCATTCAAAAAATAGACCAGTTGGCCAAGGCAGCATCCGAAGGGAAAACTGCGCGCCTGGTGGCCAAGATGAACGCCCTGACCGATGAGGATCTGATCCGGGCCGTGTTGCGAGCGGGTCGCTGTGGGGTGAAAATTGATCTGATCGTGCGCGGCGCCTGCATGCTTGCGGCGCAGGTACCCGGTGTATCGGACAACATCCGTGTGCGCTCCATCGTGGGGCGTTTTCTTGAGCATTCCAGGGTGTTCTATTTTCGGGTCGACGACAGCGAGGATCTCTATCTGTCCAGCGCCGACTGGATGAACCGCAACATGCTGCGCCGCATCGAGCTGGCCTGGCCCGTGACCGACCCGGTACTGCGTCAACGGATCGTGGATGAATGCCTGGTGGCCGGTCTGCATGACGGCCGCGACGCCTGGGACCTGGGAGCCAACGGGAGCTACACCCGCGTGGATCTCAATCTGCCGGGGCACGGGTCGCAGGGTGCGCTGATGTCCCGCTATGCCGAATCCGTGCCCATGAAGGGACGCTGAAAGTGGATCTGATACTTTGGCGCCATGCCGAAGCCCTGGAAGCCGAAGAGGGCGCAGAAGATCTGCAGCGTTCCTTGACGCCGCGTGGCGACAAGCAGGCAGCGCGCATGGCCGCCTGGCTGGACCGGCAGTTACCCGAAGGTGTTCGCGTGCTCAGCAGCCCGGCGCGCCGCTGCGAGCAAACGGCACTGGCGCTGGGGCGCAAATACAAGCTGCGCGACGAGCTGGGGCCGTTTGGGACCGTGGAAGACCTTTTGCGCGTCGTGCAATGGCCCCAGACAAAAGCCGTGGCACTGGTTGTGGGACACCAGCCGACCCTGGGGCTCGCGATTGCGCGCCTGCTGGGCCTGCCTGAAGGAGAATGTGCTGTGCGCAAGGGCGCGGTGTGGTGGCTGCGTTGCCGCGAGCGCGCAGGGCAGTTCCAGACCGTGGTCGTGACAGTCCAGTCGCCAGATCTTCTTTGACAATGGCCCGCCGACGCCCCGGAGGCGTCAACGGCATGTGTCAAGCTTTCGGACGCCCCGTCTTGATTGTCGGCACGGCAGCCAGTGCGGCCGCAAAGGCGGTGTCGGACATGGCGGCAAGAGCCTTGATTCCGGCGCGAAGCAGCTCACTTTTCTTGGCGGGCTGAATCAGCAGGGCGGATCGCCGTTTGAGGTCGTCCAGCACTGCGTATTCCGCCTTCGGGATCGTGAAGCTGTCGCGCACGAGCTTGGGTTTTTTCGGCTTATCGGCCTTGGCGGGTGGCGCACCCGGGGCCTTGGCCATTTGGGCCACCGCAGGGGGTTTGGCAGCAACCCGGGCAACGCCAGGGGCCGATTCGGTGGGCTTGACCCTGGGTGCACGCGCCGGTTTGGCGGGGGCCGCGACCTTCAGGGTGGTTGGTGGGGTTTTTTTCTTGGCAGTGACCATGGTGTGTTCCAGTGGATAAAACAATGTAAACAGTTTATATTGTTTTATCGAACTGTTCAACCACCGCAACCCCGGAGTTCAAGCTGGCGCGCGGTCTTGGCCCACGCCAGCACTTCTTCGCGCAGCAGCCACGCCGACTGCGGGTAGGCGTCAGCCCATCCGGGCCGACAGGTCAGCGCGAATGCGCGATCAGCGTCCATCGTCAGCGTCAGCCCCGCAAGGTCGGGGTCGCGACGCGCGTGGCACAGGATCACCGCCAGGCGCAGCGACAGCAGCATCTGCACGAAACCGTCGTCGTCAAAGTCTGCATCGAGCTTGCGCAGCTTGCCGCGGTGGCCCAGCACCAGCAGGCTCAGGCGGTGCAGTTCGGGTTGCGAAAAACCGGGCGCATCGGCGTTGTCAAGAATGTAGGCGCCGTGCTTGTGGTAATCGGCGTGCGAAATCCGGCTGCCGATTTCATGCAGGCGGGCCGCCCACACGAGCTTGCGCGTGGCGCGCTCGGTCTCGGCGGCGGGCGTCGACATCTGGAGTTGCTGAAACAGCGCTGCCGCCACCCGCGC